>NZ_JBFULS010000020.1:0-87456 GCF_054049775.1 Methylobacterium sp. P5_C11
GGGTGGCCGCCACCGCGGCGAGCGCCGCCGCGAGGCCGGCGAGTAAGCACCGCCGCGAACCCGCGCGGGCCTCGGCCGGCGCGGGATGTATCAGATGGGCGCGGTCCTCCGGGGCCGCGCCCTTTTTTTATGGCGCAGCGCACCCCTTTCGCCAGGATCACCAGATCGACGTGACCCATCCCTCATCGGGGGGAGAACGACGCGCGCCGGGGGCGAGGCCGCCGGGTTCGATCCAGGGGCTGCAATGGGTGGACCTCTGCCCGTCTGCGTCCGAGCAGCGAAAGCACGGCAGTCACGAAACGGGGATTCGGATTGCCCTGTTTCGTGACCGGTTCGTGCAGCCGACGATCCGCTGGCTGAAAGCCCCGAGCACGACGGCGAAGGAGAGGAAGCCGGCGACGGTCGGCATCCAGCGATGCGATCACAATCCATAGCATATCGAATGACGAAATTTTTTCGATCCTCTCAATCATTTGCGAAATGTGAATAGAGATCTGAATTCAAATAAAATACGACACTGTGCTGCATATGCCATATTATCGCGGATAAAGGATCGACATATTGCATCCCCGATTTGGGATGACGAGACTATGCGAACGTCGAAGCGGTTGCCGGCCTGGGGCGCTTTGTCTCTCGCCGCATGTCTAGGAGCTGGTATCGCTCATGCCGCTACGGTCGATCGCCAAATCCTTCCTGCGACGGCGCACTATGCGCGCGATGTCGACTGCAGCGACGTTCAGGTCGTTAGACCGATCATCCGTCCGCACACCCATCCGCTGGACGGCAGGATCAGCCCGAACCCGGCCGAGTCGGCCATGAGTCAAGGCGACAGTGCGATCTGCTTCGCCTACGCCACTGCCGACATGATCTCACAGCGCGAGGGCATCATCGTCTCGGCCCTCGATGTCGCGACCCAGTACTACTACGCCGACGCAAGCCGGCTCATGACGCTGCACAATCCGCAGCTGCAACGCTATCTGCGCGAACATCCTCAAATGATGGCCGAGATCTTGGAGGACCGCAACGACACCGACGTGAGCCGCGACCACAACCCCAAGCAGCTGCCTTACTTCGACAAGTTGGAAGACGGGCAGGAGGACGCGGCCGCTCTCCTCTACAACACGACCGGCCTGTGCTCCGATCGAGACTTGCCGTCCTTTGATGGCTACGCCCAACATGTCCGCCTGTTCTCAACGCTGCGCTACCGGGCGGGCATCACGCTGCATGACCGGAGCTACCGCAGCCTCGCCGGCACGGTCGAGAAGCTGCGCAATCCACTGACGGATCCCTTCAACGCCAGCTGGCTCGCCTACGTCGGTCACGCTTGCAAGCGTATCCCGTTACCGGCCCCGCTGCTGCCGGTCTCATACCGGATCGCCGACAATCAGCTCGATTTCATGGACCGGCTCGAACACGGTCATCCGCCGACGCGGGCCGAGAGCGATCGCCTGCTGGGCATGATCGACTACGCCCTCGATCACCACCGCACCCCAACGATCGGCTACAGCTGGTACCTGCTGGAGGACCGAGATCCGAAGGATCCGGACATGGCGGCCGACCACTCGAGCACCCTGCTCGGCCGCCGCCGCGTCGGGAGCACGTGCCAGTACCATCTGCAGGACAATACAGGGGAGTACTGCGCGCGGATGCGCCCGGGTATTGCCGCACGCTGCCGGTTGGGGCGGATTTGGGTGACGGACGAGGAGCTGCGCCGGACTCTCTATAGCGTCATCTATCTGCGATAGGCTTTTGAACCGCGAGCCGAAGCGCCTCCAGACGTGGAGCACACATCGTGGACCAGCGTGGTGGGTGGAGGTCACACGGGACCTGGGCTGTTCGGTCTGGTTGAACGACCGCTTGGGCCAAGGGGCCGAATTCTGTGCATCGACCCGAGGCGAAGCCGTCTGCTCTGGGGGGCGACGGCGGTCTATCCGGCTGCTGTAAGTCGAGACCAGCCTCAGAGAGACGATCGAGTTGGCGAGGTCGGAGGCCGCACAGCGCGATATCGGGCTGCGCGGCCCGAATTGCCCGGCCTGTCAAAGACAGCGACGTCGGCGCCGCCTCATCCGCGAGTCCGTTGCCGCCGAGCATTTGCAGCATGACCTCGGTGAAGCCGCCTCCTCGCGATCCGCCTCCTCGGCGGCCCACGGTTCGGCGCCGCCGGTGCGGATCGCCGACAGGGCCGGCCTCACCCGGCAGCGGACGCGACGGCTTTCGCGGCCTCTCTGCCTCCGAGGCACGTGGCGGAGGGAACGCGGCCCGTGCGTCTGCGTTCGACCGGCGACTTCACACCGGAGACCTCCATGGCCAACGACATGATGCACGACATCTTCAGCGGGGAGCCGAACATATCCACCACCGAGCGCGCCGTCTCGGTGGCTCTCGGGTTGGGGATCGCGGCCGTCGCTGCGCAGCCGCGGCCCAACAAGCTCCTGAGCCTGCTGGCCCTCGTCGTCGGCGTCGGCCTCGCGGTGCGCGGCGCCACCGGACATTGCGCCGTGAAGGCCGCGTCCGAACACATCTGAGCGCGACGGTCGATCGCGGCCGCAAAAAAGGGGCGCCCTGCGGGGCGCCCCTCGTCGTTTCAGGCCGTCGCGGGACGGGTCAGTAGGTGGTGGTGCGGCGGCCGGCGACCATGCCGTAGATGAACAGAACGACCACGGCGCCGACGACGGCGCCGATCAAGCCCGCCCCCTGGTTCGGTCCGTACCAGCCGATGGCCTGGCCCAGGAAGGTCGCCACGAAGGCGCCGACGATGCCCAGGATCGTGGTCAGGATGAAGCCGGCCGGCTCGTTCGGTCCGGGCATGAGGAACTTGGCGATGACGCCGGCGACGAACCCGATGATGATGGTCCAGAGGATACCCATAACAAACCCCAAGGCATGACTGTCGATGGCGGCAAAACGCTTCACGGCCCGCGACGGTTGCCCGCACCCCGCAGTGCGATGACGATTTTCCTCGGGTTCCGGCCTCGCCTGCGCGTGCGGCCCTTTACGGGCGGGGTGGCGCGGCGGCAGATACGCCGGTTCTGAGGTTGTGGAGACGGGCATGGACATTCAGCGGATCGAGCCGGGCAAGCGCATGGCGCAGGCCGTCACCTTCGGCGACATGGTCTACCTTGCCGGTCAGGTCGCCTCCGATACGGTCGGCACCGGGGTGACGATCCAGACCCAGCAGATTCTGTCGGAGATCGACCGGCTGCTGGCCGCGTCGGGCAGCGACAAGGCGCGCATCCTCTCGGCCACGATCTACCTCGCCGACATCGCGACCTTCGCGGAGATGAACGCCGCCTGGGATGCCTGGGTCTCACCGGAGAACCCGCCGGCCCGCGCCACCGTCGAGGCCAAGCTCGCCGCGCCCGAATACCTCGTCGAGATCGTGATCGTGGCCGCGAGGAGCCGGTGAGCGGCCGGCGCCGCGTCGTCCTGGCGGCTGCCGCAGCCGCCCTCCTGGGCAGCGTCCTGGCGGCCCTCCCCCAGGCGCGGCCGGCCTCCGCCGCCGAGGAGCGGGTCGTCAACGTCTACAACTGGTCGGACTATATCGACCCGAAGGTGCTCGACGCCTTCACCCGCGAGACCGGGATCAAGGTCGTCTACGACACCTACGACAACAACGAGATCCTTGAGACCAAGCTGCTGGCGGGCCGGTCCGGCTACGACATCGTCGTGCCGTCGGGTCCCTACCTGCAGCGGCTGATCCGGGCCGGCGCCTTCCTGCCGCTGGACAAGTCCAAGCTGAAGAACCTCGGCAATCTCTGGCCGGAGATCACGAGCCGGCTGGCGGCCTACGATCCCGGCAACACCTACGCCGTCGATTACATGTGGGGCACGACCGGTATCGGCTACAATATCGCCGCCGTGCGGGAGCGCCTGGGCGCCAACGCACCGGTGAACTCGTGGAGCCTCGTCCTCAATCCCGCCTCGGCGAACAAGCTGAAGGAGTGCGGGATCATGATGCTCGACAGCCCCGAGGATCTGATTCCCAGCATGCTCCCGGCCTTCGGCGCCAAGGCGGATTCCAAGCGCTGGGACGACCTGACCCTGGTGACCGACGCCCTCTACAAGGTGCGCGGCAGCGTGCGGAAATTCCACTCGTCGGAATATATCCAGGCGCTCGCCAACGGCGATATCTGCGTGGCGGTGGGCTATTCCGGCGACGTCATGCAGGCCAAGCGCCGCGCCGAGGAGGCCAAGAACGGGATCGACATCGCCTACGTCGTGCCGAAGGAGGGCGCGCTGATGTGGTTCGACACCTTCGCGATCCCGAAGGACGCCGCCCATCCCGCCGAGGCCCTCGCCTTCATCGACTACATGATGCGGCCCGAGGTGGCAGCGGCCAACACCAACTTCGTGACCTATGCCAGCGGCAACCTCGCGGCGAAGAAGTTCGTCAAGCCCGAGATCCTGAGCAACCCCGGCATCTATCCGGACGAGGCGACCATGCAGCGCCTGTCGATCAACACCGCCTGGGACGACCGCACCCAGCGCTTCGTGACGCGGCTCTGGACCCGGGTTCGGACCGGGCGCTGACGCCGACGCCTCGGCGTGAGGGCGATGCCTGTGACCCCCCGAACGCGGTGAAACCCCGGCGCCCTTGGGCGCCGGGGCTCCGCAGCCAATGACTGCGCCTGAAGCCTAGTGTTTGAGGTCGTCCGGAACCTTGCCGCCGTTCTCGGCAAGCTTCTGCATGACCTGCTTGTGCAGCCAGATGTTCATGCTGGCCGAGTCCTCCTTGTCGCCGGTGTAGTGCAGCTCGTCGGCGAGCTGCTTGCGCGCGGCGAGGCCCGAATCGAGGCCGAGGAGCTTCATCAGGTCGACGATCGAGTGGCGCCAGTCGAGGGTCTGCGGGTTCTTCTCGGCGAGGCCGTTGAGCACGGCCGCGACGTCCACGGGCTCGCCGCCGCCGGAGGAGCCCGGGGCCGAGGGGGCCGAGGGGGTCGAGGGGGCGCTCGTACCGGCTGTTCCGGCCGTGCCGCCGGACGGCGCGGGGGCGGCGTCCGCGGTACCTCCGCCGAAGGGATGGAGGATCTTGCTGACGATGCTGCCGAGGAGGCTCATGGGTCCGCTCCGATGATCGAGGCCCGATCTCCGCACCGGGCGGCCATTCAACTGGTTGTGAGGCCGGGCGTTCCGAGGCTGTGCGGGCGCCGGGCGATCAGGGGGCCTTCCAGAGGGCGGCCACCAGTGCGGCCCGCTCCTCCGCGAGCGTGCCGCGCGGCTCCGAGCGGCCGGCGCGACCGTACCAGTACCGTGCGTTGCCGTCGTCGCCCTCGATCCGGTGGAGATGGGCGTGGACCCAGGCAGCCTCGGGGCCGGCCGCATCCTGGACGAGGCCGTGCGCCTGCGCCCAGGCGGCCGAGGCCGGCCCCGACGGGTCCCGGGTGAGCCACCACAGCGCGGCGAGCGGGGCGGACCAGCCCGGCGGCGGCTCGCTCGCGGTCAGAGTTGCCGCGAAGGACGGGGGCAGGCATTCGGTCACGGCGATCCCCTCCGCGGCGGTTCACCGGCCGGCGGCGCGCTCCGGCGGCCAGCGGCCGCGGCGCTGGCGGGCGGACCAGGCGTAGCGGGCGTCGCCGTCCAGGCGGTCGAGATGATCCGAGAGCCGGTTGCGTTCAAGCCAAGACAAGGCGGCCTCCAGTTCGGGCAGGGTCATGGTGGTCCGACCCTTGCCGAGGACGCGCTTGAGCACGGCGTTGTAGCGATGGGCGAGGTTGCTGCCGCGGGGCACCCGCAGGGAGGTCTCGTCCTCCACCGCCTGGGCCGCCACCGTGGCGGCGAGCCGCTGGCGCAGGGTCCGCTCGGTGATCGAGGGTGGCTCGGGGGCCGGTGCCGCCGGGGCCGGGTCGGCGAGGCGCGGGCGCAGCAGGGCGTAGCGCAGCCCGATCGCGTTGCTCTCCAGGGGCGTGATGCCGGCGGGCTCGTCGTCGCGCCAGCGGGTCCGCTCCGGCACGACGGCGCTCGTCGGCCGCTCGCGGGGCGGGCGCACGCTGCTGCCTTGCTCGGTCTCGAGTTCCAGGCGGAACCTGGCGAAGAGCGGGTCGTCGGGATGGAAGATCAGCGCCTGCTGGGCGTCGTAGGACCCCGCATGCGGATCGACCCGGGTCGCCCGGGCGAGCATCTGCTCGAGCCAGGGTCGCGAGCGGATATGGGTCAGGGCCGCGACGACCGCGACCTCCGGGGCGTCGAGACCCTCGTAGGCCATGGCGACCGTCACCAGCACGGCCGGTTCCGGCATCAGGCGGAACGCGGCGAGCGCCGCGTGGGCATCGCCCTGGCCGGAGGTCGCGAGGCGGACGTCGCGCTCCCCCTGCCCCGCAGGCATCCACCCCCGCAGGGTCGTGAGGTAGGCCCGCGCGCTCGCCTGATCGGGGGCGACGACGAGGAGCTTGCCGAGCCCCCGCGCCGGCTCGCCTGGGCGAAGGTTCCGCTCGGAGCGGCGCCGGGCGCGAAGGCGTTTGGTGGCGAAGAACGCCTCGCTCAGGAGGTCGCGGGCGAAGCCCGTCCGCAGTGCGGTGAACAGGGCCGGCCGCGTGGTGATCCGCACCGAGCCCGCGCCCAGCCGGTGCGGACCGACCCGCGGGCTGTCGCCGGCGATCCGGCCGCCCTCCAGCCAGCTCGCCTCGCCGTCGATGGCGCCGAAGGTCACCGGCAGCACCGCCCGCTCGGCGAGGGCCTGCGCCCGGGAATAGCCGATCACCGCGAGGCCGGGGGCGTCGAGGTCGAGGTCCGGCCCCCGTCCGAGGGCAGCGGGCTTATAGGGCAGGCCGAGGATACGCCGCCCGTCGGCCCGCTCCAGCGTGCCGGACAGGTAGAGGCGGAACGCGGCCGCCTCCATGACGGGCAGCATCGCGCGGGACCACGCGCCCGCCTCCGCATCCTCGGCGGAGGCCTCGTCGGATCCCGGCCGTCCGGGCACCGGCAGGTGGTGGACCTCGTCGACCACCAGCAGGGTCCGGTGCGTCCGTGCCTCCGCGAGGTGGAGGGCGGGTGCGGCGGCGACCGCCTGATAGGTGGTGATGTAGCCGGCCAGGCCCCGGGCGGGGTCGCGCTCGTTGTCAGCGGCCCGCACGCTCAGCGCGTGCCCGAAGACCGCGCGCCACAGGGGATCCGCGAAGGCCTCCTCGGCCTGGAGGCGCAGGGAATCCCGCGGCACCACCCAGACCACGCGCTCGACGAGACCCGCGGCGATCAGCCGGTGCGCGGCGATCACCGGCAGCAGCGACTTGCCGCCGCCGGGCGTGACCGCCGCCAGGATCTTCCGGACAGGCCCCGCCTCCCCGCTCGCCATGGCCGCCACCAGGGCCATCAGCGTGCGCTGGTGCGAGCGCAGGGACGGGGGGGGACGGGTCAAGGACCGGCGAAGCAGGGCGACATCCGGCTACCGTGGCCGATCCGGATTCCTTTGTGAATCCCCGGAGTCGCGGAACGTTCGCGTTTTCGTCCCGGGCGCAGCCGCGCCGCACCCGGCGCGATCGGCCCGCGCAGTCCGCGGATGCGCGCATCGACACGGGATCGGGGCGCCATAAGCGTTGACACCCGGCCGCCCCCTCACCATAACGGCGCCGCGGGCGAACAACCCGCCTTGGGGGAATGTCCCGAGCGGCAAAGGGGGCGGACTGTAAATCCGCTGCGTAAGCTTCGTAGGTTCGAGTCCTACTTCCCCCACCAAGTCCTTCCCGAATTCGTCAGCCCTGTTTCGCCAGCGCAGCCTCGATGCGCGCGGCTGCAGCGGCCGAGAAGCCCTTGCCTTCGAGCCCCTGTCCTGCGGCCGCCTGGCCCGTGAGCGCGCGGCGCTTGCCCCCGGGCAGGTGCGCCTGCCGCAGGGCGTGGGCGTCCCGGTGGCTGGCATGGGTGATCGCGATGGCCAGGGCGTCGGCGGCGTCGGCCACGCGGAACTCGGCCTTCGGCAGCAGGAAGCGCACCATCGCCTGGATCTGGACCTTCTCGGCGTGGCCGGAGCCCGCCACGGTCTTCTTGATCAGGTTGGCGGCGTATTCGAAGACCGGCAGGCCGGCCAGCGCCGGAACCACCAGCGCCATCGCCCGGGCATGGCCGAGCTTGAGGGTCGCCTGCGCGTCCTTGTTGACGAAGGTCTCCTCCACGGCGACCTCGTCGGGCCGCACGCCCGAGACGATCCGGCCGATGCCCTCGAACAGCTCCCGCAGGCGCAGCGCCAGCGGCAGGTCGCCGTCGGAGGTCACGACGCCGCAATCGCCATAGGTGAGCTTGGTGCCCTGGGCGGTGATCAGGCCCCAGCCGGTGCGGCGGAGGCCGGGATCGATCCCGAGGATGCGGACGGGGCTGGACATGATGCTCCACGGCTCGACGAACGGCCCGAGGCTGCCGTACGTATCGTGAACGCTTGGTTTCACCAAGGCGCACGAATCCGGAGGACGATCATGAGCGCGGAAACCCCGATCAGCCGGTTCCCGGTGCCGCCCCTCTCCGAGATGCCGGAGGATCTCCGTGCGCGGATCGTCGAGGTGCAGGAGAAGGCGGGTTTCGTGCCCAACATCTTCCTGGCGCTGGCGCATCGTCCGGACGAGTTCCGCGCCTTCATGGCCTACCACGACGCGCTGATGGACCGGCCGGGCAACCTCTCCAAGGCCGAGCGCGAGATGATCGTGGTGGCCACCAGCGCTGCCAACGCGTGCCTCTACTGCGTCGTCGCCCATGGGGCGATCCTGCGGGTCCGGGCCAAGAACCCGCTCATCGCCGATCAGGTCGCGATCAACTATGCCAAGGCCGACATCACCCCGCGCCAGCGCGCCATGCTGGACTTCGCCGTGAAGGTGGCGACGGCCTCCCAGAGCGTCGGGGCGGCGGATCACGCGGTGCTCGCCGGACACGGCTTCGGCCCGGACGACGTCTGGGACATCGCGGCGATCACCGCGCTCTTCGCCCTGTCCAACCGGCTCGCCAGCGTGGCAGACCTGCGGCCGAACCGCGAGTTCTACGCGATGGGCCGCTGACTCCGCCGATCAGACGCGCCGGCCCAGTAGGATGAGGGCGGTTCCCGCGAGGCAGACCGCGCTGCCCGCGAGATCCCAGCGGTCGGGCCGCTGGCCCTCGGCGAGCCACAGCCACAGGACCGAGGCGGCGACGTAGACACCGCCATAGGCCGCGAAGGCACGCCCGGCTGCCGGGCTGTCCACCAGGGTCAGCAGGGCGGCGAACGCGGTCAGGGATGCGACTCCCGGGACCGCCCACCAAGCGGTGCGTCCGAGCCGGAGCCAGGCCCAGAACGCGAAGCAGCCGGCGATCTCGGCGAGGGCGGCGCCCGCATAGGCGAGGAGGGTCATCGCATCATCTTGGCACGACGCGCGCCGCGGGCCGAGCCAGAATGCCGTTAAGCGCCCGGCAAGGACGATGCGGTCGAGTGGCGCCATGACCGCGCACCCGACGAACGACGAGCAAATGCTGTTTCCAGGCGACGCGCGCCTGCGCGCGACCGTCCTGGCCTGGATCGAGGGGCTGGCACGCGAGCGGCGGATGTCGCCCAACACCGTCGAGGCCTACGGGCGCGACCTGCGCCAGTTTCTCGTCCACCTCGCGTCACGGCAGGGCACGCCGACGATTCCGATGCTGGTGGCGTTGAAGGTCCGGGACATCCGCACCTTCATGGCCGCGCGCCGGGCCGACGCGGTCTCCGGCCGCTCGCTGATGCGCATGCTCGCGGGGCTGCGCTCCTTCGCGCGCTTCCTGGAGCGCGAGGGCTTCGGCACCGTGTCGGCTTTGGGTGGCGTACGCTCGCCCAAGGTGCCGCGGCGGCTGCCGCGTCCCCTGCCCGTCGCCGCCGCGGTGGCGCTGACCGATACCGCGATCCGCGTCGGCGAGGAGCGGGAGCCCTGGGTTCTCGCACGGGATGCCGCGGTGCTGGCGCTGCTGTACGGTTCGGGCCTGCGCATCTCCGAGGCGCTCGGTCTGACCCGCCGCGACGCGCCCCTGCCTGGGGTCGATCAGGTCACCGTGCTCGGCAAGGGCGGCAAGCAGCGCATGGTGCCGATCCTGCCCGTTGTGGCGCGGGCCGTGGCCGACTACGTCGCCGCCTGCCCTCTGCCCCTGCCCCCGGACGGACCGCTCTTCGTCGGTGTCCGCGGGGGTCCGCTGTCCCCCCGGATCATCCAGTACACCGTCGCCCGCGCCCGCGGCGCCCTGGGCCTGCCCGAGAGCGCCACGCCGCACGCCCTGCGACACTCCTTCGCGACGCACCTGCTCGCCCGCCAGGGCGAACTGCGCGCGATCCAGGAACTCCTCGGCCACGCCTCCCTGTCGACCACCCAGCTCTACACGCAGGTCGATGCCGCCCGTCTCATGAGTGCCTATGCGGCGGCTCACCCACGGGCGGCCCGCTGATCAATAATTGATGGAGCGCTTGACTTCGTGGCGGATCTTCATCCGCTATAGACAGCTGATCCGGTCGACCCAGCACATTGGCGAGCCTTTAAGGTCTTCGTCACGATCTTCAGTGACAATGTGCATCGGGACCGGGTCGACTTGGGCGGGCGTCATGGAGCTTCAGGACGGGGGGACGCCAGCACGTGTCGTGATCGCGGATTGCGATTCCGGCCGCCGCGCCTCCCTGCGGGACATCGTCCGGCGCTTCAATCCTGATGCGGTGATCGACGAGGCGACCTCGGGCCAGGCGCTCTGCGACATCCTGCTCCGTCACCGACCGACCCTGGCCTTCGTCGGCCTTCAGCTCGATGATCTCAGCGGACCCGAGGCCGTCGCGGTCGCGCGCCGGGCCGGCGCCGAGCCCCCCTGCCTGGTCCTGGTCGCCACCCGCGTGCTGCCGCACTGGCAAGACATCGCGACGAGCCTCGGAGCCTACGAGGTCCTGAAGACGCCCCTCGATCCGAGCCATATCGAGCAGCTCCTCCACGCCGATGCCCGTCGGCGTGCGCCGACGCGGGCGTTGCTCGCCTGCTCGACGCCGGCGGGGCGCTCGGCCATCAGCCGCGTCGTGGCACGCAGCGGCTTCGCCATCGAGATGGACGAGACCGATGACGGCCGCCACGCCCTCAGGCTGCTGAAGCTCGCGGCCTACGACTTCGCCTTCATCGACGTGAAGCTCGTCGGCATCGACGGGCTCGAACTCGCCTGCCAGATCCAGCCCCTGGGGCTCGCCACCCGGATCACCCTGCTGACGACGGCCGAACTGGAGCCGGTCGCCCAGGCGGGCCGCTATTTCGGGGTCGATGCGGTGCTGCGGATGCCGTTCTACGCCCGCGACATCGACCTGGCCCTGCACAACGCCCTCGGGCTGCGCAGGCCATACCTGCTGAACGCCCTCACCGCCCCGCCAGCGCCGAGCGCGCTCCTGCGGATCGCCGACCTGCCGAATCCGCGGCGCAAGATCGCCTGATCGTCGGGGGATCGGGCCGCGTCACCCCCCGGCGCCCGATCCCGCACCGTCGACGGGAGGCCCCTGCGCCTTCCGCACCCAGCGCCGGCCAGGGTCGGGCAGGCCGGGGTCGGGGCAGGCCGAGATCGGGAATCGGGCCTCGACTTTGGCCAGCGCGCTCAGACGTGGATCGCGCGCTTGTTCACCGCCAGCGCGGCTTCCTTGACTGCCTCGGTGAGCGTCGGGTGCGCGTGGCAGGTGCGGGCGATGTCCTCCGACGAGGCGCCGAACTCCATCGCCACCGCCACCTCGGCGATCAGGTTGCCGGCATCCGCCCCGACGATGTGCACGCCGAGCACCCGGTCGGTCTGGGCGTCGGCCAGCACCTTCACGAACCCGTCCGTGGTGCCGTTGGCCTTGGCCCGGCCGTTGGCCGTGAATGGGAACTTGCCGGCATTGTAGGCGATGCCGTCCATCTTCAGCTCCTCCTCGGTCTTGCCCACCGAGGCAACCTCCGGGAACGTGTAGACGACGTTCGGGATCACACCGTAATTCACGTGGCCGGATTGGCCGGCCAGCATCTCGGCGATCGCCACCCCCTCGTCCTCGGCCTTGTGGGCGAGCATCGGGCCGGCGATCACGTCGCCGATCGCGTAGATGCCGGTGACATTGGTGGCGTAGTGCGAGTCCGTGAGGATCCGGCCCTTGTCGTCCCGCTGGACGCCCACCGTGTCGAGGCCCAGACCGTCCGTGTACGGCACGCGGCCGATCGCCACGAGGACCACGTCGGCCTGCAGCGTCTCCGCCGCGCCGCCCGCGGCCGGCTCGACGGTGACGCTAGCGCCCTTCTTGCCGACCTCGACGCCGGTCACCTTGGTCGACAGCTTGAACGCGATGCCCTGCTTGGTCAGGATCCGCTGGAACTGCTTGCCGACCTCGCCGTCCATGCCGGGCAGCACCCGGTCGAGGTACTCCACCACCGTGACCTCGGAGCCGAGCCGGCGCCAGACGGAGCCCAGCTCCAGGCCGATGACCCCGGCGCCGATCACGAGCAGCTTCTTCGGCACCCGGTCGAGTTCGAGGGCGCCGGTCGAAGAGACCACGACCTTCTCGTCGATGGTCACGCCGGGCAGGCGGGCCACGTCGGAGCCCGTGGCGATCACGATGCTCTTGGTCTCGAGCATCTGGTTGCCGCCGTCCTCCGCGATCACCTCGACGCGGCCCGCGCCGGCGATCCGGCCTGTGCCGTGGAAGGTGTCGACCTTGTTCTTCTTGAGCAGGAACTCGACGCCCTTGGTGTTGCCGGCGACGCCCTCGGCCTTGAAGGCCATCATCTTCTTCAGGTCGAGCTTCGGCGTGCCGACGTCGATGCCGAGATCGGCGAAGTGCGTGTTGGCCTCGTCGAAGGCCTCGGAAGCGTGGAGCAGCGCCTTCGACGGGATGCAGCCGACGTTGAGGCAGGTGCCGCCGTGGGTGGCGCGTTTCTCGACGACGGCGGTCCGCAGGCCGAGCTGCGCCGCGCGGATCGCGCAGACGTAGCCGCCGGGGCCGGTGCCGATGACGACGAGATCGTAGGACATGAAGGTTCGCTTCCGCTCGGTCGTGCCGCGTTGGGACGGGCAGGGAATGTCAGGTCGGGCCGGGGCTCAGCGGCCGCCGCCGATGTCGAGGATCGCCCCCGTGGTGTAGGCGGCCTCCTCCGAGAGGAGCCACACGATCGGCGCGGCGACCTCCTCGGCGGTGCCGGCCCGGCCCATCGGGACGCCGGGGCCGAGGCGCTCCACCCGGTCGGGCTCGCCGCCGCTGGCATGGATCTCGGTGGCGATGATGCCGGGGGCCACGGCGTTGACGCGGATCCCGTCCCCGGCCACCTCGCGGGCGAGCCCGATCGTCAGGGAATCGATGGCGCCCTTCGAGGCGGCGTAGTCCACGAACTGGCCCGGGCCGCCCAGCCGCGCCGCCACCGAGGACAGGTTCACGATCGCGCCCCCTGCCCCGCCGCGCTTGGTCGACATCCGGCGCACCGCCTCGCGGGCGCACAGGAAGCTGCCGACCACGTTGGTGGTCATCATCCGCTGGAGACGGGCGACGCTCATGTCGGCCACGTCGGACTTCACGTCGACGACGCCGGCATTGTTGACCAGCGCCGTGAGGCGCCCGAGCCCGTCGGCCGCCTTGAACAGGGCGATGACGTCGGCCTCGCTGCCGACATCGCCCTGCACGGCGAGCGCCGTCCCGCCCTTGGCGGTGATCGCGTCCACCACCGCCTGAGCCGCGGCGGCGTCCGACACGTAACTCAGGCAGACGGCGTAGCCGCGCTCCGCCAGGAGCAGCGACACCGCCCGGCCGATGCCGCGGCTGCCACCGGTGACGATCGCGACCCTGTTCTCAGCGCCCGACATGACAGCCTCAGAGATCCAGCACGAGCCGCGCCGGATCCTCCAGCGCCTCCTTGACCCGCACCAGGAAGGTCACGGCCTCCTTACCGTCGACGATGCGATGATCGTACGACAGCGCCAGATACATCATCGGCCGCGCCTCGATCTTGCCGGCGCGGACCACCGGGCGCTCCTCGATGCGGTGCATGCCCAGGATGCCCGATTGCGGCGCGTTGAGGATCGGCGTCGACATCAGCGAGCCGTAGATGCCGCCGTTGGTGATCGTGAAGGTGCCGCCCTGCATGTCCTCGATGGACAGCTTGCCGTCGCGGGCCTTCTTGCCGAATCCGGCGATCTTCTTCTCGATGCCGGCGATCGACAGGTCGTCGGCGTCGCGCACCACCGGCACGACGAGGCCCTTATCGGTGCCGACCGCGATGCCGATGTGGTAGTAGTTCTTGTAGACGAGGTCCTGCCCGTCGATCTCGGCGTTGACCGCCGGCACGTCCTTGAGGGCGCCGATCACCGCCTTGGTGAAGAAGCCCATGAAGCCGAGCTTCGTGCCGTGCTTCTTCTCGAAGATGTCCTTGTACTGGCTGCGCATCGCCATCACGGCCGACATGTCGACGTCGTTGAACGTCGTCAGCATCGCGGCCGTGTCCTGCGCATCCTTGAGGCGGCGCGCGATGGTCTGGCGCAGCTTCGTCATGCGCACGCGCTCCTCGCGCGCGGCGTCGTCCGGCGCCGAGGGCGCGCGCGGCAGGGTCGGGCGGGCCTCCTTGGCGGGCGCCGACGGGGCCGGACCCTTGGCGATGGCACCGAGCATGTCGCCCTTGGTGATGCGGCCGTCCTTGCCGGAGCCGTTGACACGCGACGGGTCCAAGCCGGACTCGCGGGCGAGCTTGGCCACCGCCGGACCGTTGTCGCCGACAGGGCGCTGCTGGGCTGCCGGAGCCGCCGCGTCGCCGTGGTTGCCGTAGCCGGCCGACGAATCCTGGGCCGGTGCCGCGGCCTTCGGGGCCTCGCTCCGGCTCTCGGCCTTGGTCTCGGCGACCTCCTTCGGTGCCTCCTTGGGCGCCGCCTTCTTGGCCGTGCCGCCGCCGGGGCCGGCCTCGACGATCGAGCCGAGCAGGGCGCCGGGCTCAACGGTTTCGCCGTCCTTGACCAGGATCTCGCCGAGTTCGCCGGCCGCCGGGGCGTTGACCTCCAGGGTCACCTTGTCGGTCTCGAGTTCGACGATCGGCTCGTCGGCCGCTACGGTGTCGCCGGGCTTCTTGAACCAGCGGCCGATGGTGGCCTCGCTCACGGATTCGCCGAGGGTCGGGACGAGGATGTCGGTAGCCATAGGTCTCGCACTTCCGGATCGGTTGGGCCGTGCCGGACGGCCTGGAAAGTGACGGCGGCGGCCCGAMCGGGCCGCCGCCAAGTCCTGAAACGAATCAGACCGCCAGGGCCTCGTTGAGGAAGGCCTGGAGCTGGGCCTGGTGCTTCGACATCTGGCCCACGGCCGTCGAGGCGGAGGCGGGGCGGCCGACGTAGCGGGCGCGCTTCACCGCGGAGCCGGCCTGCCCGAGCACCCATTCGAGGTAGGGCTCGACGAAGGCCCAGGCGCCCATGTTCTTGGGCTCCTCCTGGCACCAGATCACGTCGGCGTTGCGGAAGCGCGCCATCTCGTTGGCGAGTGCCTTGAGGGGGAACGGGTAGAGCTGCTCGACGCGCATCAGGTAGATGTCGTTGAGGCCGCGCTTCTCCCGCTCCTCCAGCAGGTCGTAATAGACCTTGCCGGAGCACAGCACGACGCGGCGGATCTTGTCGTCGCGCACGAGCTTGTTCGGCGCGCCCTCCTCCTCGGCGTCGTCCCAGAGGACGCGGTGGAAGGTCGAGCCCTCCGCCAGGGCGTCGAGGCTCGAGACCGCCCGCTTGTGGCGCAGCAGCGACTTCGGCGTCATCAGCACCAGCGGCTTGCGGAAGTCGCGCTTCAGCTGCCGGCGCAGGATGTGGAAGTAGTTCGCCGGCGTCGTGACGTTGGCGACCTGCATGTTGTCCTCGGCGCAGGCCTGGAGGTATCGCTCCAGGCGGGCGGAGGAGTGCTCGGGCCCCTGCCCCTCGTAGCCGTGGGGCAGCAGCAGCACGAGGCCGGACATCCGCAGCCACTTGCGCTCACCGCTGGCGATGAACTGGTCGATCACCACCTGGGCGCCGTTCGCGAAGTCGCCGAACTGCGCCTCCCACAGGACCAGCGCGTTCGGCTCGGCCAGCGAATAGCCGTACTCGAAGCCGAGCACCGCCTCCTCGGAGAGCATCGAGTTGATGATCTCGATGGAGGCCTGGCCCTCGCGGATTGCGTTGAGTGGCGTGAAGCGCTGCTCGTTCTCCTGATCGATCACCACGGCATGGCGCTGCGAGAAGGTACCGCGTTCCACATCCTGCCCCGAGAGGCGGACGCGGTTGCCGTCCAGCAGCGTCGCGCCGAAAGCCAGAGCCTCGGCGGTCGCCCAGTCGATGCCGACCCCCGTCTCCACCGCCTTGGCGCGGTTGTCCATGAAGCGCTGGATGGTGCGGTGCAGGTGGAATCCGGGCGGCGCCTGGGTGATCCTGCGGCCGATCTCCTGCAGGGTCTCGGCCGGCACGGCGGTGCGGCCACGGCGCGGATCGTCCACGTCCTCGTGCACGGCCTTGAAGCCGGACCAGCGGCCGTCCAGCCAGTCGGCCTTGTTGGCCTTGTAGTTGGTGGCGACGTCGAGTTCGCTGTCGAGCATGCCGCGGAACTCGGCCTTGCGGGAGTCCAGCGCCTCCTGGGTGACGGAGCCGTTCTCGACGAGCTTGCGGCCGTAATTCTCCAGCACCGACGGATGCTTGCGGATCCGCTGATACATCTTCGGCTGGGTGAAGGCCGGCTCGTCGCCCTCGTTGTGACCGAAGCGGCGGTAGCAGAGCATGTCGATGACGACCGGCTTGCCGAACTTCTGGCGGTATTCCACCGCGACCTTGGCCGCGAAGGTGACGGCCTCGGGGTCGTCGCCGTTGCAGTGGAAGATCGGCGCCTCGACCATCTTGGCGACGTCGGACGGGTAAGGCGAGGAGCGCGAGAAGCGCGGATCGGTGGTAAAGCCGATCTGGTTGTTGATGATGAAGTGGATCGAGCCGCCGGTGCGGTGGCCCTTGAGGCCCGACAGGCCGAAGCACTCCGCGACCACACCCTGGCCCGCGAAGGCGGCGTCGCCGTGGATCAGCAGCGGCAGCACCGTCCGGCGCTCGATGTTGGGCTTGGCCCACTGGTCCTGCTTGGCGCGGACCTTCCCCAGCACCACCGGATCGACGATCTCGAGGTGCGAGGGGTTGGCGGTGAGCGACAGGTGGACATTGTTGCCGTCGAAGGCGCGGTCCGAAGATGCGCCCAGGTGGTACTTCACGTCACCCGAGCCCTCGACCTCCGCCGGGGAAGCCGAGCCGCCCTTGAACTCGTGGAAGACCGCCCGGAAGGGCTTGGCCATCACGTTGGTGAGCACGTTGAGCCGGCCGCGATGGGCCATGCCGAGCACGATCTCGCGCACGCCCAACGCGCCGCCTCGCTTGATGATCTGCTCCAGCGCCGGGATCATCGACTCGCCGCCGTCGAGGCCGAAGCGCTTGGTGCCGGTGTACTTGAGGTCCAGGAACTTCTCGAAACCCTCGCCTTCGATCAACTTGTTGAGGATGGCTCTCCGACCTTCCGGCGTGAAGGAGATCTCCTTGTCCTTGCCCTCGATCCGCTCCTGGATCCACGCCTTCTCGGCGGGGTCGGAGATGTGCATGAACTCGACGCCGAGCGTCTGGCAGTAGGTCCGCTCCAGGATGTCGACGATCTCGCGGATCGTGCCGAACTGGAGGCCGAGCACGTTGTCGAGGAAGATCGGCCGGTCCCAGTCGCTCTCCTGGAAACCGTAATGCTGCGGATGCAGCTCCTCGTGGTCGCCCCGGGGAGCGAGGCCCAGCGGGTCGAGCTTGGCGTGCAGGTGGCCGCGCATGCGGTAGGAGCGGATCAGCATGATCGCCCGCACCGAATCCTTCGTCGCCTGCTCCACCGACACGCCGGTGGTGGCGGAGACGCTGTCCTGCGGCTTGCCGGGCTTGGCCTCGCGGGCGACGATCTTGTCGCCGATGGCCTTTTCGAGGGCACCCCAATTGCCGTCGAGCGCCGAGACCAGCTCACCGTTGAGGGGCACCGGCCAGTTCGGCTTCTCCCAGGAGGCGCCCGCGGCGTTCTTCTCGACCAGGGTCTCGTCCTCGCCGAGCCCCTTGAAGAAGGTCTGCCATTCCGGATCCACCGAGGCCGGGTTGCGGGCGTAGGCCGCCTGCAATTCCTCGATGTAGGCGGCGTTGGCGCCGTAGAGGAACGAGGTTTCGAGGAGCGCTTCGTTCACGTCCTGGCGTGCCATGGTGCGTCCATCCTGTCGCGCGGGCAGGATCCCCTGCCCTTCGGGCTCCCCGTCAGCGCGGCGGATCGCCCTCAAACCAAAACGGGGCGGGTGACCGCCCCGCTGAAATCATCTCTGCCCACCCGATATGGGCGTTGCGGCCCTGCGATGGCCGCAACGCAGGCGCGCGGGCGCTCAGCCCTTCAGGACCTCGACCAGGGTCGAGCCGAGGCGGGCCGGCGACGGCGACACGCGGATGCCCGCGGCCTCCATGGCGGCGATCTTGTCCTCGGCGCCGCCCTTGCCGCCCGAGATGATCGCGCCGGCATGGCCCATGCGGCGGCCCGGAGGCGCCGTGCGGCCGGCGATGAAGCCGACCATCGGCTTCCTGCGCCCGCGCTTCGCCTCGTCCTTCAGGAACTGGGCGGCCTCCTCCTCGGCCGAGCCGCCGATCTCGCCGATCATCACGATCGACTCGGTCTTCGGGTCGGCGAGGAACAGCTCCAGCACGTCGATGAACTCGGTGCCCTTGACCGGGTCGCCGCCGATGCCGACCGCAGTGGTCTGGCCGAGGCCGGCATTGGAGGTCTGGAACACCGCCTCGTAGGTCAGCGTGCCCGAGCGGGAGACGATGCCGACGGAGCCCGGCCGGAAGATGTTGGCCGGCATGATGCCGATCTTCGACTCGCCGGCCGTGACGATGCCGGGGCAGTTCGGCCCGACGAGCCGCGACTTCGACCCCGTGAGCGCCCGCTTCACCCGCACCATGTCGAGCACCGGGATGCCCTCCGTGATGCAGACGATCAGCGGCACCTCGGCGGCGATCGCCTCGCAAATGGCGTCGGCGGCGCCCGGCGGCGGCACGTAGACCACCGAGGCCTCGGCGCCCGTGGCCTCGCGGGCCTCCGCAACGGTGTCGAACACCGGCAGGCCGAGATGGGACGAGCCGCCCTTACCGGGGCTCGTGCCGCCGACCATCTTGGTGCCGTAGGCGATGGCCTGCTCGGAGTGGAAGGTCCCGTTCTTGCCGGTAAAGCCCTGGCAGATGACCTTAGTGTTGGCGTCGATCATCACCGACATGATCAGGCTCCCTTCACGGCGGCGACGATCTTCTGGGCGGCGTCGTCGAGGTCGTCCGCCGGGATGACGTTGAGGCCGGAATTGCGGATGATGGCCTTGCCCTGCTCGACGTTGGTGCCTTCCAGGCGCACCACCAGCGGCACCTGCAGGCCCACCGCCTTCACGGCCGCGATCACGCCGTTGGCGATCACGTCGCACTTCATGATCCCGCCGAAGATGTTGACGAGGATCCCCTTCACGTTGGGGTCGGCGGTGATGATCTTGAACGCCGCCGTGACCTTTTCCTCGGACGCGCCACCGCCGACATCGAGGAAGTTCGCCGGCTCCTCGCCGTAGAGCTTGATGATGTCGAGCGTCGCCATGGCGAGGCCGGCGCCGTTGACCATGCAGCCGATCGTGCCGTCGAGCGCGATGTAGGCGAGGTCGTACTTGGAGGCCTCGATCTCCTTGGCGTCCTCCTCGGTCTCGTCGCGGAGCGCCATGATGTCCGCGTGCCGGTAGAGGGCGTTCGAATCGAAGGCCATCTTGGCGTCGAGGCACTTGAGGTGCCCGTCGGCGGTCAGCACCAGCGGGTTGATCTCGAGGAGGCTCATGTCCTTGGCCACGAAGGCCGCGTAGAGCTTCTCCGTCAGCGCGGCGGCTTCCTTGGCCTGGGCGCCGGTAAGGCCCAGCGCCTTGGCGACGGCGCGGCCGTGATGGGGCATCACGCCCGTGGCCGGATCGACCGCGATCGTGTGGATCTTCTCGGGCGTGTCGTGGGCGACCGCCTCGATGTCCATGCCGCCCTCGGTGGAGACCACGAAGGCGACGCCGCCGGTGGTGCGGTCGACCAGCATCGAGAGGTAAAATTCCTCGGCGATCTGGGCGCCTTCCTCGATGTAGAGGCGGTTGACCTGCTTGCCGGCCGGTCCGGTCTGGATGGTCACCAGCGTCTGGCCGAGCATCTCGCCGGCGAACTGCTTGACCTCGTCGATCGACTTGGTGACGCGCACGCCGCCCTTGGCGCCTGCGGGAGCGCCCTTGAAGGTGCCCTTGCCGCGGCCGCCCGCGTGGATCTGGCTCTTCACGACCCAGACGGGGCCGCCGAGTTCCTTGGCGGCGGCCTCGGCCTCCGACGGGTTGAAGATGGCCACGCCGCGGGAGACGGGCAGGCCGAACTCCTTCAGCACGGCCTTGGCCTGATATTCGTGGATATTCATCGGAGCCTCGTAAGGAGGGGCGAATAGGTGGCAGCGAGCGGCGCGTAGAGAAATCGAGCGATTGGGATTCGAATCTCCGAACGCTACGCGCTGCCCGGTCCCCGCTTACCGGTCAGGCGAGGTTGCTGTCGACGGCCTTGCAGGCCTCGATGAGGCCCGTCACCGAGGCGACCGACTTCTCGAACATCGCCTTCTCGGCGGCGTCGAAGGTCACCTCCAGGACGCGCTCCACGCCGTTGGCGCCGATCACGATCGGCACGCCGATGAACATGCCCTTCACGCCGTACTGGCCGTCGAGGTAGGCGGCGCAGGGCAGGACCCGCTTCTTGTCGCGCAGGTAGCTCTCGGCCATGGCGATGGCGGAGGCGGCGGGCGCGTAGAAGGCCGAGCCGGTCTTGAGCAGGTTGACGATCTCGCCGCCGCCCTTGCGGGTCCGGTCGACCATGGCGTCGAGCTTCTCCTGGGTGGTCCAGCCGAGCTTGACCAGGTCGGTCAGCGGCACGCCCGCGACCGTGGAGTAGCGGGTCAGCGGGACCATGTCGTCGCCGTGGCCGCCGAGCACGAAGGCGGTGACATCCTCCACCGAGACCTTGAACTCCTCCGCCAGGAAGTGGCGGAAGCGGGCCGAGTCGAGCACGCCGGCCATGCCGACGATCTTGTTGGTGGGCAGGCCCGAGAATTTCTGCAGCGCCCAGACCATGGCGTCGAGCGGGTTGGTGATGCAGATCACGAAGGCGTCCGGCGCGTAGGTCTTGATGCCCTCGCCCACCGCCTGCATGACCTTCAGGTTGATCCCGATCAGGTCGTCGCGGCTCATGCCGGGCTTGCGCGGCACGCCGGCGGTGACGATCACCACGTCGGCGCCCTTGATGGCAGCGTAGTCGCTGGCCCCCGCGTAGGTCGCGTCGAAGCCCTCGACCGGGGCGGCCTCGGCGATGTCGAGGGCCTTGCCCTGCGGCACGCCGTCCACGATGTCGAACAGCACCACGTCGCCGAGGTCCTTGAGGCCGGCCAGGAGGGCCAGGGTGCCGCCGATCTGGCCGGCGCCGATGAGCGCGATCTTGTTGCGAGCCATGTCGGATGTGTCTCCGCTGCGTTCGACTTCGGTGATGCGTTGCGCGAGGCCGGGACTGCTCGGCCGCAAGGGGCCGAGACCGGATTCGCCACTCTGAAATCTGCGCGGCTGTGTGGCCGAAAAGCACCGTGGCTTCAACCCGATGCAGCGCGGGGAGGCTACCCGCCGGACGGCCGCCAGGCGCTGCCGGGGCGCCGGAGGCTGCAAGGAAACGTCAACGTCGCGAAGGTTTTAGGTGCAGTGCACCCTTGGCCGAACGGGCCGGGAGGCCCGGATGACAGATCTGAAAAGCTGTCATTTTGCGCTGTGGGGGGCGGCCCGGCACAGCGAATTCGAAAAGCGAAAGGCCCGGACGGGCGGTCCGGGCCTTCGTTGCGGTCGCTCTGTCAGACGGACGTCAGAGGATGCCGGAGCGCAGGACCCGCTGGATCGCGTGGATGACGGCCCCGAACCGGGCCTCGATCAGGTCGCGCGGAACCTCGGCGTCGTGCTGGATCGCCAGCGGATGCGTGAAGCGGTAGCTCGCGTCGAAGATGTAGGCGATCGCGCGCTCCCGATCGCGGGCCGAGAAGATCCCGGAGGTGATCCCCTCCTCGACCACCCGCTCCACGAGACTGCGAAGGCGGACACGGTGCCGCCGGGCGATCGGTCGGGCCGACACGGTGGCGTCGAGATGGACCGCGAACAGGTTCGGCTCGTCGAACAGGGCGTCCCGCTGGACCGTCGCGAGGGCGGTCAGCAGACGCTCGATCTTGTCGTCGGCGGGATCGGGCGCATCGGCGATGCCGGCGAGCCGGGCCTCGACCTCGCGCAGCCAGCGTCCCGCCACCGCGTCGAGGAGCGCATCCTTCGACGGGAAGTAGCGATATACGTTGGCGTGCGTCATGCCGGCTTCCGCGGCGACGGCTACGACCGTCACGCGCTTGGGTCCGAGCCGCGACAGGTGCTCGGTGGCGATGCCGAGGAGCCGCACGTCGGCCGCGACCGGAGCCCGCGGACGCGCCGGATTCACCCCGTCACCGCTTTCGCGGAGCGCGCCGGTCTCGGCGTCGGCGACGGTGAGCTTGGCCTTGGCGCTGAGCGCTTCTTCCTTGGACCCGTCAGACTCTGGTTTGAGGAAGGGAAGTGGAAGGCGGGAAGTGGACAGGTGGTAGGGCGAGACGGACCCCCATCATACCGGCTGAAGCGTCCCGGCGCTTCGCGTTGACGTTGCGGCTTCCCCCCGGGAGCCCAGTTACCTGAGCGGATTAGGACCGCTTAAAAACTCCTATGTGTCAGTTTGCCTTGAGAAGGCAACAAATTTTTCTCGTTATCACCTACGTCAGAAGCGGTTCTTCCACGCCCTTAAGGCGACGAACACCGCTTCGGGATCGCTTTCCCGCGGCATATCGACGGATCGGGCCAGGGCCGGCCGCGCGCTTCGCAGGAAGGGATTGGTCGCCCGCTCGGCACCCATGGTCGACGGGATCAGGAAACGGCCCTCCGCCTTGGCCTGCTCGGCCTCGGCGAAACGCGCTTTGAGGTCCGGGTTGTCCGGGTCCGCCGCCAGGGCGAAGCGGGCGTTGGAGAGTACGTAGTCGTGGCCGCTGAAGACCTGCGTCGCGTCGGGCAGGTCGTCGAAGCGTCGCAGCGACCGGTAGAGAGTCTCGGGCGGGCTCTCCATCACCCGGCCGCAACCCAGGGTAAACAGCGTGTCCCCGGCGCAGACGAGGCCGGCCTCTGCGAACCAGTAGGTGACGTGGTCGGCGCAGTGTCCCGGCGTCTCCCAGACCTTGGCCTCGAGTCGGCCGACCCTCACGATGTCGCCCTCGCGCACCGTGACGTCCACCTGCGGGACCGCATCGCCGGCCTTGGCGGGCGCGACGACCCGGGCACCGGTGGCCTGTTTCACTGCGGGGATGCCCTCGACGTGGTCGCCGTGCCGGTGCGTGACCAGGATGTCGGTCAGCCGCCAGCCGGTCTCCTCCAAGGCCTTCAGGACCGGTTCGGCCTCCGGCACGTCGATCGCCGCGCAGGCCCCGGTCTCCGGATCCCGGATCAGTACGCCGATATTGTCGCTGCGGCAGAGGAAGGTGCGAATCTCGGTCTCGGCGGCCATCGGACGGGATCTCCCAGGGGCGCGAAAGGGCGCGAAATCTGTTGCCGTGAACAGGCGATGGTCCGGGCGGGTTCCTCAGGCGCTTGCCGCGCGCCCCGCGGCTCACCATTGAGTACGAAGACCGTTCCGTCCGCGAACTCCTGTTCCTCCATGCGTCTCGACGTCAACGGCTTGCGGGCCTTCTACGCCAGTCCCCTGGGCCGCACGACGCACCGGGTGGTCGGCCGCGCGCTACACGGGTTCCTCGGCTCCGTCTCGGGGCTGCGCGTCCTCGGGATCGGCTACGCGACACCGTATCTCGGGCCGATCCACTGCATCGCCGAGCGCACGCTCGCGTTCATGCCGGCCAGCCAGGGCGTCGTGAACTGGCCGGGCACCGGCCGCTCCTGCGCGGCCCTCGCCGATCCCACCATGATGCCCCTGCCGGAGGCGGCCATCGACCGGGTGATCCTGGTCCACGCCCTCGAATCGGTGGAGAGTCCGACGGAGCTGCTGCAGGAGGTCTGGCGGACCCTCACGCCGGGCGGCCGGATGATCCTCGTGGTGCCGAATCGCCGGGGGGTCTGGGCGCGCCGGGAGGCGACGCCGTTCGGTCACGGGCAGCCCTACAGCCGCTCGCAACTCGGCCGGCTGATGCGGGACACGCTGTTCTCGCCGGTGAGCTGGTCCGAGACCCTGTACATGCCGCCGGTGCGCTCGCGCCTGATGCTGCGCACCGGCCCGGCCTGGGAGCGGCTCGGCACCAGCCTGTCCCTGCCCTTCGCCGGCCTGCACGTGGTCGACGCCACGAAGCAGCTCTACCGGCCGGTCGCCGTGCAGCAGGTGCGGCGCGCCCGTCGCCTCGCTCCGGCCCGGGTCCTGGTGCCGGCCCCCTCTCCAGGCTGACCCGGATGCGCGACACAGGCGTCCGGTGGACGATGATCCAGGACAGCGCGCGACACGGCCGGCCCCGATGAGCATCGACTTCACCGTCCAGCAATTCCTGCTCGCCCTCTCGGCGCTGTTCTCGATCGTGAATCCGATCGGGGGGGCCTTCATCTTCGCGCAGGTCACGGGCGCTTTCAGCCACGCCGAGCGCGTGCTGCTGTCGCGCCGGATCGGCGTCTACGCCGCCCTGGTGATGCTCGGAGCCCTGTGGGCGGGCACGCCGATCCTCAACTTCTTCGGCGTCACCCTGGGCGCGTTGCGGATCGCCGGCGGCCTCGTGGTCATGTCGTCGGCCTGGACGCAGCTGAACCGGCCGGAGGCGCGGGAGGCGCGCAAGCAGGCGGAAGCCTCGGGGTCGGCGGATCGCCCTGCGGTTCCGGCGGAACCGCAGGGCGATCCGGCGCCCGGGCCGCTCGCCGATATCGCCTTCTTCCCGCTGACGCTGCCCTTCACCACGGGGCCCGGCACGATCGCGGTGGCCATCACCCTGGGCGCCAACCGGCCCGCGGCTTACGCGGAGCGGTTGAGCTTCTACGGCGGCGTGACGCTGGCGGCGCTGGTGGTCGCCGCCACGGTGGCGGTGCTCTACGCCTCGGCGGACCGGGTCGTCGCGCTCATCGGCCCGGCCCGCGCTCGGGTGACCGGGCGCCTGTTCGCCTTCCTGCTGCTCTGCGTCGGAACGCAGATCCTGATCAACGGCCTCATGGACGTGTTCGCCCCCCTGGCGGCGTCACGCTGACGGCCGGGCTGCGTGCGGAGTCGGACCGGCTGGCGGCACCGCACCTGAGCCGCCGAACGCCGCGACGTGCCTAGGAGGCTGCGTGCCGGCGGCCGGTCGGCATCTCCAAAAAGCCGCCGACGATCCTGAATGCGCGAGCGACTGCGATTCGCGAAAGGCTGGCATTGGCTCGGCTTGGATCCAGCTGGAAGGCAGATCGTCGCGTTGGATCGAACCGCGTTCCATCCCAATGAAGGGCCGTATTCATTCGAATTTTTACATCGAATGGCAGCTTTTATTTCTATAGATCTGCGTATAATATGTATTGAATAGATATATATAGATATTGTCTGGTAAACTTTCGAGCGTGATTGTTTGTTAATGTTCGCGATATAGAGCCAGATTGGCGAGGACAACTGATCAGGTAAGGCTTGCATCCCGTGGTATCCCGCGCAAGATCTTTCTGGAACTCGGCCGCTGCAGAACCGAGCGTCGCGGGTCAATCCGCTGGCGACATGGAACCATCAACGGAGTGCAGTGCGTGGCGAGGGACGCCATTCCGAAGCCCCACCGGCGGCGCAACGGGCCTGGACGACGCGTGGCTCGGAATCACCGCGTCCGGTCTTTCCCCTGTCCGGGGCACGGCCGCGCGCCGCGCCGGGCGGAGCGAGGCCGGAACCGCCGGGACCCGAGCGCTGCCCGGCTCCGGTGCTCTCCGGTCCGATGCCGGCGCGGGCATGACCGAATTTTCCGACCGAGAGGGACCGAAAATTCCGGATCCGGCCGCGCCATCGAGGCCCGTGTGCCGCCCGCTCGACGCCCCCTGACCCCGTGAACCCCAACCCCGCCCGGAACCTGTGCCGGGCGTCCCGCGCGTCCGGAAGCCGATCCGCGCGCATCAGCAAGGAGACATCGCATGACCGACGGTACGCAGATCAAGGTCCCGGCTTGGTACAGCCCGGATGAGATCCAGGACATCCAGCGCGACCTTCTGGGCGCCGCCGCAAAGATCCTCGTGCTCTGCCTGGGCGGCAAGGGCGGCGTCGGCAAGACCACCATCGCTCTTCAGGTCGCCGACCTCTGCGCGGAGGTCGGTCCTGTGCTGGCGATCGACACCGATCCGGCCAACCGGCACTTCCACACGGCGCTGATGCAGGAAACCAGTCCCGGCAGCGACGCTTTCGTTCCCCGTCGCCCGGGCGTCGCCGGCTTCCGGCAGCGCCTGCGCGCCGAGGACAGCACGGGCCGCGTCGATCCGACCCTGTGTCAGGACCTGATCGAGCGGGTGATCGAGACGGCCGAGCGCTTCATCGTGGTCGACTTCCCGGCCGGCGATACCGAGACCACCCGCCGCTGCACCGAGATCATCGTGGAGAGCTGCCGGGAGGCGAATGTCCGCCTCGCCGTGGTGGTCGCGGCCGGTGCGGTCGATCCCACCGCCCTGGAGGTGCTCAGGGAACTTCGGCCGATGCTGATCGAGTGCGATCGGGCGATCCTGGCCAAGAACACGGCCCAGGCGACCAATTTCGACTATCTCGAAACGTCCGATCTCGTGCGCGCGCTGCGCAAGCAGTCGAATTTCCGCGTCATCGAGATCGAACGGATCGGCGAGCGGCTGATCGAGGCCCTGCGCGTGCAGCACATGACCTGGCAGGACCTGGCGAACGGCGCGCCGATGCGCCTGCGGGTCGAAGGCCGCCGCCTGCGGCGCAACTTCCACACGGCGTGGCGGGATGCGCTCCGGCCGTGACCAACCTCGAGCGGTTCTACCGGTCGGTCCACGGCCGCGATCTCCAGCCCTGGGAGCGCCAGCTCGCCGTGCGGATCGCGGCCGCCCTGAACACCACGACGGACGACGACTTCGTCGTCCACCTGCTCCTCGTGTACATGTCCACCAACGCCATCACCAACATGTACAACGAGCTGGTCGCGGCCCGGAACAGCATCGCCGAAGACAGCAGAGCCCTGACCCAGACGTTCACGGGCGATCTGCGCCGCAACAGGGTGATGACCTATGGGCTGATCGGGATCGCAGCCTTCGGCCTCCTCACCAGCGCCGGGCTCCTCGGCATCGTCCTCAATCTGTCACACGGCTCCGCGGCCAACGAGACGCGCCTCGCCGCCGCGCTGGAGGCCTGTGAGCGGCGCGCCCCGGCCGGCGGCCCGCCGGGTTTCGGGGTCGGTCGCTGACCGGGGCGGGGCTGCGCCGTCACGGCCCGGCCCCCGCAACGGTCCTGCCTTGGCCGCGTCGGTGATCCACGCGGTGCACGGCTATTCGAGACGGACGGACACGCTGTCGCTGGCGCCGGTCGCATCAAGCACCGAGATCCGGGCGAAGCCCGCACCGCCCGGGACCCACTCGGCCCGGCGCCGCGGCGTCTGCACCACCGGCTGGCCATCGACCAGCCAAGTGAGCGGCGGGACGCCGCCCAGCGCCTTGAGGGCGAGGCCCGGATTGCCGTCCGCCGCGCCATGGCCGTCCGTCGCGAGGCCGAGATCGATCCAGGCGCCGTCCGGCGGATAGGCGATCCGCAGGACCGGTCCCTGCGTGTCGGGCGTCTCGCGTCCGAAGTGCCGCAGCGGCGGCGGCAGGCCCCCCGTCCCGGCGACGAGCGCATCCCGCGGCTGCAAGACCGCCTCGGGCTCGATCCCGAGGCGCGCGAAGGCGTCGAACAGGATCGGCGCCGCGACCGTGCGGCCCACGAGCCCCGGCACGGCGGCGCCGTCCGGCCTCCCAGCCCAGACGACGATCGTCGCGTGCCGGTCGAACCCGGCCGCCCAGGCGTCGCGGTACCCGTAGGAAGTGCCGGTCTTGTAGGCGATGCGGTTCGGGAGGGCGTTCTCCGGCGGCGGCGTCCCGCGCAGGATGTCGGCGACGTACCAGGCGGCCACGGGCTCCGCGACCCTGCGAGTGGATTCGGTCGCGGCCCCATCGGCGCGGCGGATGAGGTCCGGCACCGCACCGCCGCGGGCGAGTCCGGCATAGAGGCGCGCGAGGTCGGTGAGCGTGATGCCGAGGCCGCCGAGGGCCACCGGAAGACCCGGGGCCGCCTCGCGCGGGAGCTGGATCGCCGCCCCGGCGGCGCGCAGCCGCGCGATGAAGCGGGCGGGACCGACGGCATCCATCAACGCGACCGCGGGCACGTTGAGCGAGAGCTGCAGGGCACGCCGGGCCGTGACCGTGCCCTGGAAGGTCAGGTCGAAATTCTCCGGGGCGTAGCTCGCCGAGAAGCGGGCCGGCCGGTCCTCCAGCAGCGTCTCGGGATGGGCGAGTCCGTCCGCGAAGGCCATGGCGTAGACGAACGGCTTCAGCGCCGAGCCGGGGGAGCGCACCGCCAGCGTCATGTCGATGGCGCCGCGCCGGTTTTGATCGAGGTAGCCGGCGCTGCCCACCTGGGCCAGCACCCGCCCGTCACGGTTGTCGATAACGAGGATCGCCACCGAGAGGTCCGGGCCGGCGGCGGCCGCGCGCTCGGTGGCGAGCGCTTCCAGCCGCTCCTGCAGGCGCCCGTCGATGGCGAGGCGGATCATCGAGGCCCCGGAATCTGCCGCGACGGCCTCCTCGGCGGCGTGCGCCGCGAGCATCGGGAAGGGCTTGCGCGCCGCCGGGACCGGCTCGGCGCGGGCGGCATCGGCCTCCGCCGGGGTCAGGACGCCCTGGGCGGTGGCGACCGCGAGAACGCGGTCCCGGGCGGCGCGGGCGCGTTCCGGAAACCGGTCCGGACGGCGGGTCTCGGGCGATTGCGGCAGGGCGACGAGCAGCGCCGCCTGTGCCGCGGTCAGCCGGACCGGCTCCCGCCCGAAATACGCCACGCTCGCCGCCCGCACGCCCTCCAGCGGCCCGCCGTAGGGCGCGAGCGCGAGGTAGAGATCGAGGAGGCCGGATTTGCCGAGACGCCGTTCCAGCATGACCGCCCGCACCATCTGGCGGAGCTTGGCCGCGAGCGAGCGCTCGCCCCGCGGCTCGACCAGGCGGGCCACCTGCATCGACAGGGTCGAGGCGCCCGAGACGATGCGGCCTCGGGTCAGCCACTGGAACGCGGCGCGCAGCACCGCGGCCGGGTCGATCCCGGGGTGGCGCGCGAACCGGCGATCCTCGTAGGCGAGCAGCATCGCCCGGTAGCGCGGATCGACGGCCTCCGCGGTGACCGGCAGGCGCCAGCGCCCGTCCGCCGTCGCGAAGGGCCGCAGGAGGGTGCCGGACCGGTCCAGCACCACGGTCGAGCGCGCTGCGGCGGCGGCGAGGTCGAGGGGCGGCAGCGCCCGGGCATAGGCCCAGAGGCCGCCGGCTCCGGCCGCCAGCATCCCGAGCCCGAGCGCCGCAGCTCCGAGGGCCGAGCGTAGGCCCAGCCGTCGTCCCCGCGATGCCGCCCTCTGCCTCGGATCGAACCCGTCGTGCGGCACGCAATCTCCCGGTTCCGGCTCCGCTGGCGGAGGATCCCCGGTTCCCGCGCAGCCGACAAGTCCCCGGGAAGCCCGACAGGTTGAGAGCGGGCGTCCGTGCCTGCTCGGTCCGCGCCTACGCCAGACCGATCCCGCGCAGTCCCGCGAGGGACGGTCGATCCGGGCGCTGCACCCGAATCGGGAAGGGCACGACGTTGGAGGGGGTCCCGGCGAACCCGGTCTCGGGTGGGGGGGCCGTGTCGCGCGCCGTGTCGCGCACCTTGCCGTGCTTCCCCCAGCGCTCGATCCGCTTGAAATACGTCCGCCTCGCCAGCCAAGCCGGAATGCGCCTGCCCTTTTGCATGATCTGCCCCTCGCCGATGCGACCCGCGACGCGCCATACAGTCCGCCGATCCGAGCACGCCAAGCGTTTCGAATCAGGGCTGTATTCGTGATACGAGCGAATCCCGTGCAGCACCGCATCCCCCGTTTGGGTGACGCAGGGCACGGGCGCGCGGGTCAGGCCGCCGCGATTTCCTTCGCCCGCTCCAGCGCGAGCTTGGTGACGCTCACTTGGTCGATCTTGCCTGTGCCGAGCATCGGGATCGTCTCAAGCACCACCACCTCGGCGGGAATCGCCACGTCCGAGGCGCCGCGGCTCTTCGCGAAGCTCTGGTAGGCCGCCCGGGTCGCGTCCTTCTCCTGCGTGAACAGGATCAGCCGCTCGCCCTTGCGGGCGTCCGGCACCGCCGCCACCGCGCTCAGGCGATCCGGCCAGAGTTCCGCGGCGAGCGCCTCGACGCCGGCAAGGGAAATCATCTCCCCGGCGACCTTGGCGAAGCGCTTCGCCCGGCCCTTGATGGTCACGAAGCCCATCGGGTCGATCGCCACGATGTCGCCGGTGTCGTGCCAGCCCCCCGGCGGCGGCTCGAGGACGCCCGGCTTCTCGGCGCGCAGGTAACCCAGCATGATGTTGGGTCCGCGCAGGGACAGGCGTCCCCCCTCCTCGATCCCCGGCACCGGCTCCAGGCGGGTCTCGATCCCGGGCAGGATCCGGCCGACCGTGCCGAAGCGGTTGAACATCGGCGTGTTGAGCGCCACCACCGGTCCGCACTCGGTGACGCCGTAGCCTTCCAGGATGCGCAGGCCGAATTTTTCAGCCCAGGTCCTCCGGGTGGTCTCCTTCACGGCCTCCGCGCCGGCCACGACGTAGCGGAGGGAGCGCAGGTCGTAGGAATGGGCCGCCCGGGCGTAGCCCGTCAGGAAAGTGTCGGTCCCGAACAACACGGTGCTGTTCGAGCCGTAGATCAGCTCCGGCACGATCCGGTAGTGCAGCGGCGACGGGTAGAGATAGACCGGCACCCCCGAGACCAGGGGCAGGACCAGCCCGGCCGTGAGGCCGAAGGCATGGAAGACCGGCAGCACGTTGAACACCTTGTCGGTGGGGCCGAAATCGATCCGGGCCGCCACCTGCGCCACGTTGGCCAGCATGCAGCGGTTGGCGAGCACCACGCCCTTCGGCGTGCCCTCGCTGCCCGAGGTGAACAGGACCGCCGCCGGATCCTCGCCCGAGCGCGTCACCAGGGGGCGCCGGGGGCTCAGCAGCCCGCGGAACTTGTCGGCCTTGGTGATGGTCGCCCGCACGTCCTCCAGATAGACGAGGTCGATGGAGCCGCGGATCGCCTCCACCAGCGCGCCGAGGCGCCCCTTCTCGATGAAGGCGCGCGAGGTCAGGATCCTGTCCACCTGCGCGGCTCGGCAGGCCGAGAGGACGTTGGCGGGACCGGCCGAGAAGTTGATCATCGCCGGCACCCGGCCCGCGGAGGCCAGGGCGAACAACGTCACCGCGGCACCGTTGGCGTTCGGCAGCATCACGCCGATCCGGCCGCCCTCGGGGGCCAGCGGCATCAGCTTGCGGCCGAGCACGTTCGCGCCCATCACCAGGCGGCTGTAGGTCAGGCGGCCGCCGACCGGGTCCTCCAGGGCGTTGCGGCCCCAGCCGTGACGCTCCCCCGCCGCGATCAGCGCCGCCATCAGGCCGCGGTCGATGTCGGTCGTGCGGAACAGGAGGTCCGACATGATCCCGTAGAGGGCGGCTCCCGCCGCCTGCCGGCGCGCCTTGCCCTTGAGCGCGGGGTCCACCGTCAGGCGCACCGGCGGCATGACCGTCACGGTTACCTTCGGCCACCAGCGGCGGCGGACCTGCCCGCGCGACAGACGCGAGAACGCGGTGCGCTCCAGCCCGTCGATCTTCACGGGCACCACCATGGCCCCCGCCTTGTCGGCGATCAGTCCGGCGCCGTCGTACACCTTCATTAGGCTGCCGGTGACCGTGAGCCGGCCCTCGGGAAAGATGATCAGCGTCTCGCCGCTCTTGACCGCGTTGATCAGCGTCCGCGTGGCCAGGGGACGGGTCGGGTCGAGCGGCATCGCCTTGGTGACGCGCAGGAACGGGCGCACCCACCAGCGCTGCGCGATCCCGCTGTCGATCGCGAAGACCGGCTCCTGATCGAGGAGGGACAGGGCGAGCGGCGCATCGAGGAACGACACGTGGTTGAGGGCGACGATACAGTTCGGCCCGGCCGCCGCGATGTTGTCGAAGCCGCGGACCTCCAGGCGGTAGAAGGCCCGGAACAGGATCGACAGGGCATCCCGGAACGGGCTCGTCTGGAGGGTCGCAAACACGACCGCACCGACGACGAGGTTCAGAACCGCCACCACGGCGAGCAGGTGCGCGATCGAGAGTCCGGCGCCTTGAAGGGCCGCCAGCGCCAGGGTGCCGGCCACCATGAAGGCCGCCGTCATGACGTTGACCGCGCCGATGATGCGCGCCCGCATCGCCTTCTCGGCCCAAGCCTGCACGGCCGCGAAGGACGGCACGATGTAGAGGCCGCCGGAGATCGCCAGCCCCAGGAAGTCGATGCCGGTGCGCAGGCCGTGGCCGGTCCGCAGGAAGTCGAAGGGGCCGATGGCGTCCGCGGGCGGCGCCGGCAGATGTCCGACTGTCCAGGCGAGGTCGAGGCCGAACAGGCCCATCAGCACTGCACCCACCGGCGTCGGGAGCAGCACGATCCGGCCGCTGGCGAGCCACGAGGCGAGGCCCGACCCGAGCGCGATGCCGATGGAGAACAGCGCCAGCAGCAGCGTGATCACCGTCTCGGTGCCGTTGAAGGCGCCGCGCACCAGCACCGGCAGCAGCGACAGGATCACAACGCCGACCAGCCAGAACCAGCTCACGATCAGCGAACCGCGCCACAGCCGCGTATCGGCCCAGAGGTCGCGCAGCAGCGCGTAGGTCGAGCGGGCGATGTTCGGATCGATGCGCAGGTCCGGCGCCCCCTCCCCGGTCGCCGGGATCATCCGGGCCGAGAGCCAGCACAGGACGGCAAAGCCCATCACCAGGGCGCCGAACACGACGCCGGATCCGCCCATCGCCGAAGCCGCGCCGGCCGCGATCGTGCCGAGCAGGATCGCCAGGAAGGTCGCGGCCTCCACGAGGGCGTTGCCGGCGGGCAGTTCCTCGCGGCGGAGGTGGTCGGGCAGGATCCCGTATTTGATCGGGCCGAACAGGGCCGCGATCGTCCCGAACAGGCCCAGCGCCACGAACAGCACCGGTACGGAATGGAGCAGGAAGCCGATCACAGCGGTGCCGGCCGCGAAGATCTCGGCGAATTTCAGCCGCCGCGCCATCAGCGCCTTGTCGTACCGGTCTGCCCACTGGCCACCGAGACCCGACAGGATGAAGAACGGCCCGATGAACACGGCGCTCGCGAGCGTCACCAGCACGCCCGCATGGGCATCCGCCTGGCCGCCGATCCCGAACAGGATCAGGAAGGCGAGCGCGTTCTTCAGGAAATTGTCGTTGAATGCCGAGAAGAACTGGCACCAGAACAGCGGCGCGAAGCGCCGCGCAGTCATCAGGCTACGGAACATGGCGGTCTCTCGGTTCCGAACCTGACTGGCCCACGAGAGACGGTCAGGTCAAATCGGACCGATGCGAACGCACAGGAGTCATGGTCGCGGCGTTGCCGGACCGTGCGAACCGGCACCGCGCCGCGGCTGACCTCAGGGTCTGCGCACGAGACGGGCTTTGGCCGGGCTGGCGGCCCCGGTGCGCCGGGCGATGAAGGCGTGCAGGGAAGCGCCGAGGTCGTAGGACCAGGTGACGTGGGCCACGAGCGTCGAGATCATGAAGAGCGCGGCCCCGGCCGCGCAGGCCGGCACGATCAGCAGAAAGGTCAGGACCATTCCGACCGCGGTCCGCTCACCCAGGGAGGCTTGCGGCCAGGGATCGATCGGCAGGGAGACGCGTCGTCCATAGCGCATGGCCTCGACCCTCGATGGTTCGGCACGTCGCGGTACAGACTCAACAGCGGCCAACGCCGGACGTTGCGTCGCCGGTTCCGATAATCGCCGACCCCCGTGACGTTGCGGCTCGCGGCGGCGGCGCAACCGAGTGGATCGCACCGGGTTGCCGCTTCGATCCTTTGACGGTTTTGAGGTGGGCATGGCACGGGTTGCGGTCGTTACCGGGGGCACGGCCGGGATCGGGCTGGCCACGGCGCATGCTCTCGCCGCCCACGGCTGGTCGGTGGCAGTGATCGCGCGTGATGCGGGTCGTCTCGCGGCGGCGGAGCGGGCGCTCGCCGCTTACGGTCAGCCGGTGCTGGCAATCGGCGCCGACGTTGCGGATGCGCAGGCCGTGGATGCGGCTGCAAGCCGGGTGGAGCGCGAACTCGGCCCGATCCGTGCCTGGGTGAACAACGCCATGTCGACGGTGGTCAGCCCGGCCGACCAGATCTCCCCCGACGAGTACCGGCGTGTCACGGAGACCACCTATCTCAGCCAGGTCTACGGGACTCTCGCCGCCCTGCGCTTCATGAAGCGGCGCAACCGCGGTGCGATCATCCAGGTTTCGTCCGGCCTCGCGATCCGGGCCGCGCCCTTGCAGGCGCCCTACTGCGCGGCGAAATTCGCGGTCTCGGGCTTCACCGACGCCCTGCGCTGCGAGCTGCTCCACGACGCGGTCGATGTCAGCCTCAGCGTCGTCTATCTGCCGGCGGTGAACACGCCCCAGTTCAACTGGGCGCGCAACCGGACCGGCCACCGGCAATACGCCCCGGACCCAGTCTTCGACCCGCGGCTCTGTGCCGAGGCGATCCTGTACGCCGTCGAGCACCCGCGCCGGGAGGTCTGGGTCGGGCGCTCGTCGATGATGATGGCCGCCGCCCAGGCGCTGGCGCCGAGCCTCGCCGACCGCAAGGCCGCCTCCATGTGGTCGGCGCAGCTCTCCGACGAGACCATTTCCGCGATGGACGGCAACCTCTATGACCCCGTGCCCGGCCCGGTCGGGATCGACGGGCGGTTCTCGGGTCGGACCAAGGCGAGCCGGACCGAATTCGTCACGAGCCGCACCCGCGACCTCGTGGTCGGCGGCCTCGCCGGGCTGGCGCTGATCGGGCTCGCCGGCACCGTCCACGCCGCCCGCTCGGCCCGCCGCCTGCCCGGGCGGACGTGACGGCTGCGTCCGGTCGCGCCGCCTGTTACACGAGCCGCCTCCGAGGAAGGTCCGAGACGATGCCCGGCTATCTGCCCTTCGCGGGCGCCCTGAAGCTGCCCGCCTTCACCTGCGACAATTGCGGGTTCTGGCAGCGCCACTTCGAGACGCCGGCCGCCTGCCCGATGTGCCTCGATGCCCGCCATGTCGTGCCCCAGGACGGCTGGCGTTTCCGCACCACCCGGGAGGCGCAGGACGCCTTCCCGTGTCACTGGCAGGAGCTGGAGCCGGGGGTGTGGCGCTTCTGGAACGAGCCGGTCTCCGGCATCGGGCCTTCCGCGTACCTGATCCAGACCGAGCACGGGAACATGGGCTTCGAGGGCTGCCCGGTCTTCAGCGAGGCCGCCCTCGACCAGATCGAACGGCTCGGCGGCATGGCGGTGCTCTCGGCCTCGCATCCGCATGCCTACGGGGCGCTGCCGCAGCTCCAGGACCGGTTCGACCCGGAATTGTGCCTGCCGGCGGCCGACTTCACCTGGAGCGCGGCCCTGCAGGTGAGCTGGCCCTACGACGACTTCCTCGAGCCCCTGCCGGGCCTGGAGCTGCACCGCACCGCGGGCCATTTCGACGGCCACGCCATCCTGTACGACCGGTCGCGGAAGATCTGCTTCTGCGGCGACGCCCTGAAGTTCGAACTCGACCCCGCGGATTTCCGCCGGGCCACGACGGTCTCGGCCCATAAGGCCTTCGTGCGCGGGGTACCGCTCACCCCCGGGGAGCTGCGCCGCTACCGCGACGTGTTCGAGCGCCTCGACTTCGTCCAGACTTGGACGCCGTTCGAGCCCGCGCGCAATTGCGGGCGGGCGGAGGTGCTGGCGCTCCTCGACCAGTTGTTGGGCGGTCGGTCCCATGCCGCCCCGGTGCCGCTCGAGGGCCTGCGGGTTCAGGGGCGATAGGGCGGCCTGCGTAGCTCAGACCGCCCGCACGCCGTCGAGGAACCGGTGGACTTCGGCGGCGAGGTGCCCAGCCTGGCGGGACATGTCGGCGGTGGCTCCCAACATCGTGTCGGCAGCCGTCCCGGTCGCCGTCGCCGATTCGGCGACGCCCACGATGCTGCCTGTGACTTCGGCCGTCCCCTGTGCCGCCTGACCGACGTTGCGCACGATCTCCTGCGTGGCCGCGCCCTGCTCCTCCACCGCGGCGGCGATCGAGGCCGCGACGCCGTCGATCTCCCGGATCCGCGCCGTGATCGCCCCGATCGCCGACACCGCTTCGCCCGTGGAGGCCTGAACCCGGGCGATCTGCCCGGAGATCTCCTCGGTCGCCCGCGCGGTCTGCTCGGCGAGCGCCTTCACCTCGGAGGCGACCACCGCGAAGCCGCGGCCCGCCGCGCCTGCCCGGGCCGCCTCGATGGTGGCGTTCAAGGCCAGCAGGTTGGTCTGCCCGGCGATCGAGGCAATCAGCCCGGCGACGTCACCGATGCGCGATACGGCCGCGCTCAGCTCATGAACCAGCGCGCCGGTCTGGTCCGCCTCCTCGACCGCCGCCCGCGCCAGCTTGGCCGAGCCATCGACCCGCCGGCCGATCTCCTGCACGGACGAGCCGAGTTCCTCGGCCGCCGCCGCGACCGTATTGACCCGGGAGGCGACATCCTCCGCGGCCACCGCGACCGTCCCGGACTGGCCCGAGGTCCGGCCGGCCAGGGTCGACATGGAGCCGGCGATGGTCTGCAGCTCGGCGGCGGAGGCCGAGACCTGCTCGACAATGCCGCCGACAGCAGTTTCGAAGCCGTCGGCCATCTGCCGTATGCCGAGCCGCCGCTGCTCCTCGGCCGCCAGCCGCGCCCCTTCCGCTTCTGCCTCCAGCGCCCGCGTGCGGATCAGGTTGTCCCTGAACACCTGCACGGCCTTGGCCATCGCGCCGACCTCGTCGCTGCGTCCGATCCCGGGCACGGCCGTTTCGGCCGCCCCGCCCGAGATCGCCCGCATCGCGGCCGACAGGCGGTCGATGCCGCGCACGACGCGGAAATGGATGACCCAGGCCGCCGAAACCGAGAGCGCGACGGCGAGGATCGCGATGGACAGGAAGATCTGGAAGGCGCCTGCCGCCTCCCCGACGCGCAGCTCCGCCCGCGCCTCGACGGCCTTCATCAGGGCGATGGCCGTGTCGTCGATCAGCAGCAGTCCTTTAAATTGCCCCTGCTGCCAGGTCTTGATCTCGTCGTCGGACGGCAACCGGCCGGCCTCGACGATCGGGGCGACCAACCGCGTGCGCAGGCGGTCGAACGCGCCGGTGAAGTACTGGTCGTCCGCAGCGCGGTAGGCGGCCATCACGGCGTCGGGCGTGCGCGTCGAAGACAGGATCTGGCCCGTCATCGACCAGGCCATGGCGGCGCGTGTCCGGACCGCGCGGAGTTCATTGCGCTCGTCTGCGGTCAGGGTCCGGTTGTTGAAAACGACGCCGTAGACCGTGGCGCCCTCTGTGCCGCTGTTGGTGCGCGCCAGCCAAACCGTCGCGTTGGCGTCGAGCATCCAGCCCGCGCCGGGGTCGAGGGTCCGGATCTGCTTCTCGAGTCTGGAGGCCAGGGCTTCCAGGCACCGCGTGGTCTCCAGGCCCAGCTCGGTGACCCGCTTCCGCAGGGCCTTGTCCCGCGCCTCCAGGGGCTGGTCCATGGCGGCATCGATGTCCCGACGCAGCTGGGTCCAAGCCCCGATCGAGGCGCTGAGCGCGCCGGCCGCCTGACTGACCGCCGGTTCCGGATCCTCCGAAAGCCCCTGCAGGGTGACGGCGACGTTCTCGTCGAGTTGCTGGCGGCGGTCGAAGATCAGGTCCTTCCGGTATTCGCGGTTCACTTCGGGCGCGTCGGCGAGCGCCAGCCCGCTGTAGCCCGACTCGAACCGGAAATGCGTCCGGCTCAGGAACAGGCTGCGATCGAGCGCCGCGTACGTGGCCACGGATCGTGATGCCGCTCTCTGTCGAACGCTCAGGGTCAGCTCGTAGATCGGCACCCCGATGGCTGGCAGGCTCAAGAGAATTGTCATCAAGATCAGCACGTTGCGAATCGATATGCGCAGCATGTGTTCGGTCTCTGGCGCAGCGGGCGCGGCGGCGTGATCCAAGTACCGGACCGCAATGTCAAGCAGACAGGCCGAGATCAGGATCCATCTTGACTTCAGATTTTGAAGCAGAAAGCTTTCAAAATTGGCGCCAGTGAGTGTCCAGATATCAAACTTTGCGAAGTGAAGATCGTTTTTGATGGGATTGTATTGAGGGCGTCGGGTGATGAATCGTACGCGGCGCGGACTTGCCGCGCGCGGAAAGAGCGGGTGACAAGGGCGCGTGGCGTCCGGACTTCCCCGTCGCATCGGCTGTGCCAGCCTCGGCCTCAGGGCTGGTGGAGCGGGTCGTTCTCCAGGCGGATCGGCTGGCCGTGGGGCGTCGCGTCGGCGGCCCGGAGGAACGCCGCGGTGCGTGCCGCGACGCTCTCGGGTCCGGCCACGCCACGCTCGGCCAGGAGCGCTTCCAGCGTGGCGAGCCACGCGCCGTAATCGGCCGCCCTCTCGGGGGCGTCTGCGGGGCGAATCTGCCGGCCGAGGCGGTCCGCCCATTCCGACCACGTGAACAGCCCGGCCTCCCGCAGGGAGACAACCATGGCGAAGACCTGCGCCTCCCAGGGGGCCGCGAAGGTGCTCGGCGCGGGATCGGTCACGCGGGATCCAGGTAGGGTTCGAAGGCCGCGACGGTGACGTGGCCGCCCGGATCGCCGTGCTCGCCCCACAGGTCCTGCGCGGTGAATGCGACGGTGTAGAGCCAGCTCGGGTGCTCGCCCGCGCGATAGGCGTTGGTGTCGGGGAAGACGAAAGCCCCGTCGACGCGCACGATCCGGCCGGGCTTGCCGCGTACGTAGCGCGGCAGCCGCGTATGGCCGGTGGGGTAGATGTTGCGGGCGCGGACGGCATCGCCGACCGCGAATCGGGCCGGGGCATCGGGGGTACGGCTGCTCGGGAATCCGGCCCGGAACCGCGCCTCCAGATCCCCGCTGGCCAGGATCCGGGCGACGGGTTTGGCCGGCTCCGCAGACGCTCCGTCCTCGATCTCGGCCTGCGTCGCCAGCCCTGTCGCGACGACCTGCTTCTCCAGCGCCTTCAGCCAGATCTCGTAGTAGCTCGACGACAAGTACTCGGCGGGTGGCAGCGATTCGCGGGTGGCGCGGCTGCCGTCGAGATTCCAGGCGCCGGTGTAGCCCATGGCCATCGCCATCGCGAAGACCCGGCGTTCCCACGCGGCGTGGAACACCGGCTCGCCCGGCTCCGGCACGACCGGCCCGAAGCCGTGACTACCGCCGAGATCCTGGGCGCCGTTCATACCGGCCTCTCCACGGGTGCGGCCGGAATGCCCCTGGGCAGACCTGTGCCGATCATCGAATCGCGGGTGACGAGGGCGGCGAGCGCTTCCTCGGACAAGCCCTCGGTCTGCGCGGGCCGCATTGGCAGGACCATGTAGCGGGTCTCGGCGGTCGAATCCCAGACGGTGATGCGGGTGGTCTCCGGAAGCGTCACCCCGAATTCGGCGAGGACCCCGCGGGGATCGATCACCGCCCGGGCGCGGTAGGGGGGTGCCTTGTACCAGACCGGCGGCAAGCCGAGCACCGGCCAGGGGTAGCAGGAGCAGAGGGTGCAGACGACGAGGTTGTGGGTCTCGGGGGTGTTCTCGACCACCACCATGTGTTCGCCGCCGCGGCCGCCGATGTCGAGTTCGGCGATCGCCGACGTGGCGTCGGCCAGGAGCCGTGCCCGATACGCGGGATCGGTCCAGGCCCGCGCCACGACGCGCGCGCCCGCATGCGGGCCGACCTTGGTCTCGTAGAGTTCGACCAGGGCGTCGAGGGCCGCCGGATCGACGTAGCCCTTCTCGGTGAGCAGGGATTCCAGGGCGCGCACCCTGGCCTCCACGGGCGACAGTTCGCTGCCGTGGTGGTGATCGTCGTGATCATGCCCCGGATGCGCGTGAACGTGGCTCATCCCGTTCTCCTCAAGACGCGTAGTCTGCATCCACTCGCAGCCAGCCGCCACTCCCTGGGCGCCGGCACAGGTCGGCTACGCGCCCGCCGCGCGATGCTTAAATTCCCTGACACATTCGGGAGCGTTTGGCATCGGTTCAGGATTATGCAGATACGGACGTTAGAGGGATTCCAGTATACTGACGTTGGAGGCGAAAACGTTCATGACCGATGACGCTGCCGAGCTGTCAGAAGCCGTCGCGGGCGACCGGGACGCGCCCGCCTACGCCGCAGCGATCGGACAGCATCTCGCCCTGCCGATCCGGGATTACTTCAAGGTCGTCGAGCAGGAGCCGCTGCCCTCGCAGCTCGCGACTCTGGTGGCCCGCTTCGAGGCGGCGGTCACGGCGCAGGGCGCGACGATCCCCTTCGACTTCCGCGGGGATATCATCAGGGCGCTTCCGGCCCTGCGCACCTTCGCGCTGTCGCTGGTCGGGGACGTGAGCCGCGCCGATGACCTGGTCCAGGAGACGTTCGTGAAGGCCTGGGCCAATCAGGGGCGTTTCCGGCCCGGCACGAACTTCACCGCGTGGCTGTTCACGATCCTGCGCAACCAGTTCTACACCGACCTGCGCAAGACGCGCCGGGAGGTCGAGGACGTGGACGGGACGCATGCCGGCCAGATGACCAGTCCGTCCGACCAGGAGGACGCCACCACCCTCAAGGTCGTCTGGGAGCGCCTCGGCGACCTGCCTTCGGCGCAGCGACAGGCGCTGCTGCTGGTGGGTGCCGAAGGCCATACCTACGAGGAGGCCGCGACGAAGCTCGGCTGCCAAGTGGGGACCGTGAAGAGCCGGGTGAGCCGGGCGCGGTCGTCGCTCCTGGACACCCTCGGCGTCGTGGTGTCGGGCCAGGCGCCGGCTGGCTGAGGAAGCGGCGGCGCGCCTGACTCCGCGGAGGCGATCCGGGTCCCGCTCCCTTCGTCAGGACAGATCCCGAACGGTCCACGCTGGCGGCGCCCGCCAAGCCGGGCGGGCGCCGCAGTGGTGGCTCGGGGATCCCCTGCCGAGAGCCCGGACACGCAGGCCGCATCCTCCTGCATCGTTCCGCCGCTCTGCCGTGTGCTCAGCCGACGCGCGATGCGCAGGGTGGAGAATCCGAACATCCCACCTTCACACGGGCGGCCGGCGCAGGTGCCAGTCGCTCGCCCGCTGGTAGGCCTGCCCGATCCGCAGCGCCGTCGCCTCGTCGTAGCCCCGGCAGACGATCTGGAGCGACAGCGGCAGTCCGGCGGCGGTGAAACCGTTCGGCAGCGCCAGGGCGCAGAGATCGAGCAGGTTGCCGAACCGCGTGAAGCGAGACGGCAGGTGCGCCTCCTCGACCTCCGCGAGCGCGACGGCCGCGCACTCCGTGGTCGGTGTCAGCAGGGCATCGATCCCCTCCAGGGCGGCGGCGTAGTCCCGCTTCATCGCGGCGCGGCGGTGGAGCGTGCCGAGATAATCCTGCGCCGAAACCTGCGCACCGGCCAGGATCCGCGCCCGCACGGCGTCGCCGAGCTGCGCGGACGGATCCTCCGCGAGGGTGCCGTTGACGAAATAGGCTTCCGCATTGGTGATCTGGTTCATGGCCACGCACTCGCTGAACCGGAACGGCAGCGTCACGTCCACGATCTCGGCCCCGAGCCCGGCGAGGAGGTCGAGGGCCGCGTCGTAGGCGGCCAGCATGTCGGCGGCGACGCCCTCCCGCTCGGCACCCGGCATGCGGCCGAGGCGCAGGCCGCGCACGCCACGGTTCAGGCCGGGCCAGGGCGAGTCCGGCTGGATGCCCCGGGTCGTCGCATCGCTCGGATCGGGACCCGAGATCGCCTCGTAGAGGAGCGCGACGTCCTCCACCGTGCGGGCGAGCGGGCCGGGGGTATCCAGCGTCATCGAGAGCGGGACGATCCCCCACGTCGAGACGCGCCCGACCGTGACCTTGAGCCCCGTCAGCCCGCAGAAGGCGGCGGGCAGGCGGACCGATCCGCCGGTATCGGTCCCGATGCCCCAGGGCGCCATCCGCGCCGCCACCGCGACGCCGGTGCCGCTGCTCGACCCGCCGGGGGTGCGCGGCGTCTCGGGATCCCAGGGGTTCCAGGGTGTGCCGAGATGCTGGTTGGTGCCCCAGCCGCCATAGGCGAACTCGACGGTGTGGGTCTTGCCGAGCACGATCATGCCCTGCGCGATCAGGCGCCGGGCGATGGTCGCCGTGCGCTCGGCCCGCCGCGCCCGGTGGGCGGCCGAACCGCCCATGGTGATCCGACCCTCCAGGTCGATGAGATCCTTGAGCACCACCGGAACACCATGGAGCGGACCCACCGCGTGGCCCGACCGGATCGCCCGGTCGGCGCCCTCGGCGGCGAGGCGGGCATCGGCCGCGAAGACCTCCGTGAAGGCCTGGAGCTTCGGCTCCAGCGCCGCGACGCGGTCGAGCAGCGAGTCGACCGCGTCGACCGGCGAGAGGCTGCGCGACCGGAAGGCGCGGCCCAGTTCGGCCGCGGCGGCGTGGGCGGGATCGAGATCGGGCATCGGCTTACTGCACGCTGACGAGGGTGAGGTCGACGAACCAGGATTGCGGAGAGACGAAGCCGTGGATCTTCTTCGACATCCCGCGGGGATTGAGGTCATGCACGACGAACAGCCAGGGTGGGTTATCTACGAGGCGCTCGTTCGCGATCTTGGTCTGCGCGTCGATCACCTTGGCGTCGGTGGTCTCGGCCAGCGCCTTCAGGGCGGCGTCAAATGCCTCGTCCTTCCAGTTGGGGAAGTTGAAGCCGGCCGGCGGGAACCGGTCGCCCGCGAAGTAGCGGGCCATGACGGCGGCGTCCGACGAGGGCGAGGAGACGTTCAGCGCCATCGATCCCTGGAGGCTCGGCGTGTCCGGCTGCAGGCGGCTCGCGTTCAGGAGCACCTGCCACTCGACCACGTTGAAGCTGAGATCGACGTTGCAGGCCTGCTTCAGGTTCTCCTGCAGATACTCGTTCATCGGCATGGGCAGCATCTGGCCCGAGCCGGAGGACGAGATCATCACCTTGAGGCTGAGCGGCTTCTTGTCGGTATAGCCGGCCTCGGCCAGCAGCGCCTTCCCCTTGGCGGCATCGTACGAGTAGCGGTTCTTCGGCGACCCGAAATTCGGATCCTTGTCGTTCAGCCAGCCCGAGGCCGGCTCCGCCGTGCCGTTGAGAAGCTCGACGATGCCGGCGCGATCGATGCAGTAGTTGAGCGCCTGCCGGACGCGCACGTCCTTCAGCGGGCTGTCCTTGGCGCCGATGTTGTAGATGTAGGGCCAGACATGCGGGTAGGAGCCCGTGGTGATGGTGAAGCCCGCCTGCTTCAGCGACGGGATCGCGTCCGGGGCCGGCACCTCGATCCAGTCGACCTGCCCGGCCCGCAGGGCTGCGACCCGCGCGTTCGCCTCCGGGATCGGCAGCAGCCGGACCTTGTCGACCTTGGCCATCCGGTTCGGATCCCAGTAGCCGTCGTACCGGGCGAGATCGACCGCCTCCCGCGGGGCGACCCGGGTGATCTTGAACGGACCCGTGCCGGCCGCCGGCAGCGCCGCGACCTTGCTCCACTCGCGTCCCGCCTTCTCGAAGGAGGTCGGTGAGGTGAACAGCAGGTAGACCACCATGTAGGGAAAGTACGAGGCGACCTGGGTGGTGGTGATCTGAACGGTCGCGTCGTCGATCTTCTTGTAGCTGCCGACCAGCGGCGCCCGGGCGCGGGAGATGCCGGCCCCCTGGGGCTCGAATTGCGGGCTGTCGTTCTTGAAGTAGCGGTCGAGGTTCCAGATCACCGCGTCGGCGTTGAACGGTGTCCCGTCATGGAACTTCACCCCCTGGCGCAGGTGGAAGGTCCAGATCGTCTTGTCGGTCGGGTCCTGCTCCCAGCGCTCGGCCAGCGCCGGGACGATCCCGGCGAGCTTGGTCGTGCTCGTCAGGTCCCACTGCACCAGCCCCTCGAAGATCGGATAGCCGAGGAAGCGCATGCCCTCGAACCCGTTGTTGGGCATCCCCGTCGTCGTCGGGATGTCCGTGGCGGTCATCGCGATGCGCAGCACGCTCTCGGCGCTGGCCTGCCCCGTGAGAGCCACGGAACCGGCCAGGGCGGTAGCAATCAGGCGGCGAAGTGTCATGGGAGCCCGTTCGTCGAAGTTGCGGTGCGCGAACCGCAAATCCCGCGCCATCCCCGGTGATAGCCTCCGCGTCGGGGGAAGTGGAGGTGTCAGGCTTCGCCCCTTGCGCACCGCGCCCGCTGCGCCACGATAATAAAAAATGCGAGTCGCCGGCCGATGCCGCCGGACCGTGAGGGAGTCGCCCGTGAGTGATGGAAACCCGAGCACCATGAACGGGGCCGAGAGCCTGGTCCGAACCCTCGTGGACGGCGGGGTCGAGGTCTGCTTCACCAACCCCGGGACCTCCGAGATGCACTTCGTGGCCGCCCTCGACCGGGTCGAGGGGATGCGCTGCCTCCTGTTCCTGTTCGAGGGCGGGGCGACCGGCGCCGCCGACGGCTATGCCCGCATGGCCGACAAGCCGGCCTCGACCCTACTCCATCTCGGGCCGGGATTGGCGAACGGGCTCGCCAACCTCCACAACGCCAAGAAGGCGCGCACCCCCGTCGTCAACATCGTCGGCGAGCACGCGACCTACCACCGGGAGTACAACGCGCCGCTGACCTCGGACATCGAGGGGCTGGCCCATCCGATGTCGTCCTGGGTGCGGACGGGGATGAGCGCTGCCGAGATCGGCACCGACGGCGCCGCGGCCATCGCGGCGGCCCGGACCGCGCCCGGTCAGGTCGCGACCCTGATCCTGCCGGCCAACACCGCCTGGGATCCCGGCACCGGGCCGGCCACCGTGCCTCCGATCCCCGAGCGGGCGAAGGTCGGCGACGACGCCATCGCGGCGGCCGTGCGGGCACTCCGGAGTGGCGAGCCGGTGCTCCTGCATCTCGGCGATCGGGCGGTGCGGAACGAGGGCCGGGTCATCGCCGACCGGATCGCCCGCAAGACCGGCGCGCAGCTGATGGCGATGACCTCGAATTCCCGGATCGACCGCGGTGCCGGCACCGTGCCGATCGAGCGCCTGCCCTACCCGATCGATCAGGGCATCGCGGCGCTGAAGGACTTCCGCCACGTCATCCTGATCGGCGCGACCCCGCCGGTGGGATTCTTCGCCTATCCCGGCAAGCCGAGCCTGCTGGCGCCGGAGGGCAGCACGACGATCACGCTGGCCACCCCCGAGGAGGACCAGATCGACGCCCTCGAGCGGCTTGCCGAGGCAGTCGCGGCCCCGCCCGCCCAGCCGATCGCCGCCGCGCCGCGCCCGAAGCTCCCGACCGGCGGCCCCCTCGACCAGGACACGATCGGGCAGGTGCTCGGCGCGCTGATCCCGGAGGGCGCGGTGATCTGCGACGAGTCGATCACCACGGGGCGCAACTTCTTCGCCCTGACCCGGGATGCGGCCCCCCACACGTGGCTCCAGCTCAGCGGCGGCTCGATCGGGCTCGGCATCCCGATGGCGACCGGCGCCGCCGTGGCCTGCCCCGACTGCAAGGTCATCAATCTCCAGGCGGACGGCAGCGGGCTCTACACCGTCCAGGCGCTCTGGACCCAGGCGCGGGAGCGGCTCGACGTGGTCACGCTCGTCTGGTCGAACCGCTCCTACGCGATCCTGCGGGCGGAACTCGCCAATGTCGGCGCCCTCAATCCCGGCCCGAAGGCGCTGGGCATGCTGAGCCTCGACGAGCCGGCGGTGGATTGGGTGAGCCTCGCCAAGGGCTTCGGGGTCGCGGGGCGGCGGGTCGAGACGCTTCCCGACTTCATCGAGGCGTTCCAGCACGCCCTCGCCAACCCGGGTCCGCACCTCATCGAAGTGGCCCTGTGAGCGGGACGACCTACCCGGTTCCCGGCCTCGACGGCCCGGCGGAGATCCGGATCGACCGGTGGGGGCTGGCGCATATCCGGGCCGGCACTGCGCTCGACGCGTTCCGTGCGCAGGGGTTCAACGCGGCCCGGGACCGGCTCTGGCAGCTCGACCTCTGGCGCAAGCGCGGCCTCGGTCTGCTAGCGGCGGATTTCGGGCCTGGCTACCTCGCCCAGGACCGCGCCGCCCGGCTGTTCCTCTATCGGGACGACATGGCGGCCGAATGGGCCGCCTACGGACCGCAGGACACGAAGGGCATCGTCACGGCTTTCGTGGACGGGCTCAACGCCTTCGTGGCGCTCACCGAGGCGCGCCCCGCGCTGCGCCCGCCGGAATTCGCCGTGACGGACACGCGCCCGTCCCGCTGGCGGCCGGAGGACGTTGTGCGCATCCGCAGCCACGCGCTGATTCGCAACGTACTCTCCGAGGTTGCCCGCGCCAGGGTCCTCGCCCGCGCCGGGCGCCGGGCTGACGGTCTCGCCGCGGACGATCTGCGCAAGCGCATCAGCCCGCCGCATGACCCGGTGACCCCCGACGGGCTCGACGCCGCCGACTGGCCGGACGATCTGCTGGACGGGTTTCGTCTGGCCACCGCCGCGGTCGGCTTCACGCCCGAACGGATGGCCGCCGCCCGCGACGAAGCCTGGGCCTGGAGCAAGGTCGACGCGCACGGAACCGTCACCCGCGGGCCGCGGGGCGCGCCGAAGGAGCCGGCCGAGGGCTCCAACAACTGGGTGGTCGGGCCGACCCGCACCGCCACCGGCCGACCGATCCTGGCGAGCGACCCGCACCGGGTCTACCTGCAGCCGTCGCTGCGCTACGCCGTCCACCTCACCGCGCCGGGCTTCGACGTGATCGGGGCCGGCGAGCCGGCTCTGCCCGGCATCTCCATCGGCCATAACGGGCACGCCGCCTTCAGCCTGACCATCGCGCCGATGGACCAGGAGGATCTGTTCGTCTGCGAGGCCGATCCCGCCGACCCGGACCGCTACCGCTCGGGTGACGGCTGGGCGCGGATCGCGCGGATCACGGAGAGAATCCCTGTGCGCGGCGGCCCGGACGAGACCGTGGTGCTGGGCTTCACCCGGCACGGGCCGGTGATCCGCGAGGTCGCGGGCCGCGCCTTCGCCCTGCGCACCGTCTGGTCCGAGCCGGGGAGTGCCGCCTATCTCGGCAGCCTCGCCTATCTCGGCGCCAGGAGTCCCGAGGCGTTCGGCGAGGCTCTGCGCCACTGGTCGGCGCCCTCGGTCAACCAGCTCTACGCCGATGTCACGGGCCGGATCGCGTGGTTCATGGCCGGCAAGGCGCCCTTGCGCCCGGCCCATGACGGGCTTCTGCCGGTCCCGGGCGACGGCCGCTACGATTGGACCGGCTTTCACGATCCGGGTGCGCTGCCCCGGAGCGTCGACCCGGAACCGGGCTGGCTCGCCACCGCCAACGAGATGAACCTGCCGCCGCATTTCCCCGCTGAGGATCGGAAGCTCGGGTTCGAGTGGGCCGAGCCCTGGCGCGCCCGCCGCATCCGCGCGGTGCTGGGCGGGCAAACCCGGCACAGCCTCGCCGACTCGCAGGCGCTCCAGGGCGACGTCTTCTCCGAGCCGGCTCTCCGGTTGGCCGATCTGGTGCGGGCGTTGCCGGCGGCGGCCGATCCCGACATCGCCTCGGCCCAGGCCCTGCTGGCGTCGTTCGAGGGCGCGCTGCATCACGCTTCCGCCGCCGCTGCCCTCCTTGAGATGTTCTGGGTCCGCCACCTGCGCCCGGCGCTGCTTGAGGCGCTGGTCCCCGATTTCGGCACCCGTCGCCTGCTGCCGCCCGGCGACACCCAGAGCCTGATCGAGCGGCTCGAGACCGGTCTCGAGCCGGCGGCGCGCGCGGCGCTACTGACGAAATGCCTCGGCGACGCCTGCCGCACCTGCCGGGAGCGGATGGGCGCCGACCCCTCGGGCTGGTCCTGGGGCCGCCTGCACCACGCTCTGTTCGTCCATCCCCTCACGGCGCTCAGGCCCGATTCCGGGTGGGACGTGGGTCCGCTGCCCGTGGGCGGCGCCGCGGCATCGGTCATGCACGCGGAGTATCGGACCGACACGTTCCGGCTCACACACGGCGCCTCGTTCCGCATGGTCGTCGACGTCGGCGACTGGGACCGGTCGGTCTTCATCAACGTCCCGGGTCAGTCGGGGGACCCGGGAAGGCCGCACTATGCCGATCTGGCCCCGGCCTGGGGTCGCCAGGACTACGTGCCGATGCTCTATGGCCGGGAGGCCGTGGACGCGGCCACTGAAACGGTCATCACGCTGACCCCGAGCCCCGCCTGACCGGGCGGCCGGGATGGATGGGGACAGGACCTTGAAGATCTTCATCGCAGGCCTCGCCACCGAGACCAACACCTTCGCCCCGTTGCCGACGGGGCGGGCCGCCTTCCTGGCCGACTTCGCGCGCCGGGACGGCAGCCGGAACCCGCCGAGCCTCAGCAATATCGGCCTCAAGGCCTGGCGCGCGCTGGCCGAGGCGGACGGGCATGCGGTGGTCGAGAGCCTCTCGACCTTCGCGCAACCCGGCGGGATCACCCTGCGGGCGGTCTACGAGGAGCTGCGCGACGCCCTGCTGGACGACCTGAAGGCCGCGATGCCGGTGGACGCGGTGCTGCTGTTCATGCACGGCGCAATGGTGGCCGAGGGCTATGACGATTGCGAGGGCGATACCCTGGAGCGGGTCCGCGCGATCGTCGGGCCGGAGGCCACGATCGGCGTCGAACTCGATCTCCACTGCCACCTCACCGAGACGATGCGGGAGAGCGCCGACGTCATCGTGATCTACAAGGAATATCCGCACACCGACATCGTCGACCGCGCCCGCGACCTCTATCCCCTTGTGGCCCGGACAGCGTCAAAGGACATCCGGCCGGTCATGGCCTATGCCGATTGCCGGATCGTCAACATGTGGCGCACCAGCCGCGAGCCGGTCGCCGGCTTCGTGCGCCGGATGGAGGCGCTGGAGGGGCGCGACCGCATCCTGTCGGTCTCCTTCGGCCACGGCTTCCCTTGGGGCGACGTGGCGGATGTCGGCGCCAAGATCCTCGTCGTCGCCGACGGCGATGCCGGCAAGGCGCAGGCGCTCGCCGACGAACTCGCCGCCGCCGTCTGGGCGATGCGGGAGGAGGCGGCGAGCCATTGCGACACGATCGACGAGGCCATCGACGCAGGCCTCGCCTCCGACGACCCGCGTCCGATGGTGCTCGCCGACTTCGCCGACAATGCCGGCGCGGGCGCGCCCTCGGACAACACCGCGATCCTGGCCCGCCTCGCCGCGCGCGGCGTGCGAGACGTGGCGCTCGGCCTGATCTGGGATCCGGGCGCCGTCGGCATCTGCCATGAGGCCGGGCTCGGAGCGTCGTTCACGCTCCGGATCGGCGGCAAGTGCGGGGTGACCTCGGGGGACCCGGTGGACCTGCGCGTCACCGTGCGGGGCCTCTCGAACGACCACAGCCAGACCGGTCTCAGCGGCGGCCGGGCGCATCTCGGCCCTGCCGCCTGGGTGGAGGCGGAGGGGATCCATGTGGTCCTGACCCACAAGCGCCAGCAGGCCTTCGCGCCGGACGCGTTCACCGGATTGGGGCTCAGCCTCGCCGACAAGCGGATCGTCGTGGTGAAGTCGATGCAGCATTTCTATGCCGCCTTCGCGCCCATCGCGAGCGAGATCCGCTACGTCGCGGCCCCCGGGGCCGTCCCGCCCGACTATGGCGCCATTCCCTACACCAAGCGGTCCGGCCCCTATTGGCCGCGGGTCGCCGATCCCTTCGCCGAGGAGACCGCCCGATGAGACCGGACCTCACCTTCGACCCGCGCGAGATCCTCGCGACCCTGCGCCCCTGGGTCGAATGCGAGAGCCCGACCCACGACGCCGCGGCGGTCAACCGGATGATGCGCGTGGCCGCCCGGGACCTCGCCGTCGCGGGGGCCACCGTCGAGACCATTCCCGGGCGGATGGGCCTGAGCGACTGCGTGCGCGCCCGCTTCCCGCATCGGACCCGCGATGCGCCCGGGATCCTGGTCCTCGGCCACCTCGACACCGTCCATCCGGTCGGCACCCTCGGGACCCTGCCCTGGCGGATCGAGGGCGACCGCGCCTATGGGCCCGGCATCCTCGACATGAAGGGCGGCAACGTCATCGCCCTGGCGGCGATCCGCGCCCTGGCGGCGGCCGGGATCGAGACGCCGTTGCCGGTCACCGTGCTGTTCACCGGCGACGAGGAGGTGGGCAGCCCCTCGACCCGCGACCTGATCGAGGCCGAGGCCGCCCGGCAAGCCTTCGTCCTGGTCCCCGAGCCCGGCCAGCCCGGGAACGGCGTCGTCACCGGCCGCTACGCCATCGCGCGCTTCGACCTGGAAGCCCTGGGCCGGCCGAGCCATGCCGGATCCTCGCCCCACGAGGGGCGCTCAGCGATCCGCGCCATGGCGCGCAAGATCCTGGCGATCGACGCGCTGTCGGATTCCGACTGCACCTTCTCCACCGGCATCGTCTCCGGCGGCCAGTGGGTGAACTGCGTCCCGACCCTCTGCCGCGGGCAGGCGCTCAGCATGGCCAAGCGCCAGGCCGACCTCGACCGCGGCGTCGCGCGGATGCTGGCCCTGTCGGGGGAGGAGGACGGCGTCCGCTTCACGGTGAGCCGGGGCGTGACCCGGCCGGTCTGGGAGCCGGATGCCGGCTGCATGGCCCTCTACGAACAGGCGCGGACCCTGAGCGAGGCCCTCGGCCAGCCACTGCCCCACCACAGTGCCGGCGGCGGCTCGGACGGCAACTTCACCGGCGCCAACGGCATCCCGACCCTCGACGGCCTCGGCCCGCTCGGCCACGGCTACCACACTCTGGAGGAGCACCTGCTAATCGACACCCTGCCGCAGCGGGCGAGGCTGTTCGCGGCGCTGCTCGCCAATCTCGGTGCGGCGGCACGGACCTGAATCCGGCGCCCTGAAGGTCGGGCGCGGCCGGCGCCGGCGCGCCACGACCGCCACGGCGCTCCGCAGGCCCCCCGCCGAACAGGGCCGTCCGGGCGCGCAGCAGCCCCGACGGCACGACCACGGTTCGGCAAGGGCCGGCGTCAGGCCGGATCGACCGGCATGTGCGGCACGCCGCCCGCCTCGATCGCCGCCCCGGCCGCCAGGCACAGGTCCTCCCGGTATCGTGCCGCGACCAGCTGCACGCCGACGGGGGTGCGTCCGACGAGGCCGGTCGTCACGGTCAGCGCCGGGACGCCGATCGGCGCCAGACCGACCTGCAGCAGGTTGGCCTCGAAGGCCCGGGCGATGCCGGCATCGCCGGTGAGGTCGAGGCCGTCCGGGAACGGCAGCTCGGCCGAGACCGGCACCAGCAGCACCGGGTGCTCGGCGAGGAACAGCGACCAGTCCCGCGCCAGGGTCGCGCGCCGGGCCAGGGCTCGGACGAGGGCGTCGGGCGCCATCGCCTCGGCCCGCGTCCGGAAACTCTCCAGGAGGCCGATCGCCGCCGGGTCCCCCTCCCGTTCCGCCGCTGCCCGGACCGCCGCGTAGCCGTCGCCGAGCCACAGCTGAAGCTGGAGTTCGCTCGCCTCCCGGATCGGCGGGGTGTCGGCGATCTCCGTCACGGCCCACCCCGCTTCGGTGAGGCGGGCCGCCGCCTCGCGCAGGGCGGCCTCGACCTCCGGGACGGTGGCCAGACCCCCGGGGCGTACGCAGAGGGCCGCCCGGCGCGGGACGGGCGGACCCTCCAGGGGCGCCGGCACCCACCACGGGTCGCGCGGATCCGGAGCCGCCATCACCTCCAGGCCGAGGCGCACATCCGCGATGCTCCGCGCGAGCGGCCCCGACACGGCCATGAGCTGCGGCCCGATCCCCCGCTCGGGGGAGGACGGATTCCAGGCCGGGATCCGGCCGAGGCTTGGTCGCAGCCCGTGCACGCCGCAGGCATAGGCCGGGTAGCGCACCGAACCGGCGATGTCGGTGCCGTGGGCGATAGCGCCGATCCCGGCCGCGACCGCGGCGCCCGCGCCTCCCGATGAGCCGCCGGGGGTCAGCGCCGCATCGCGCGGGTTCCTGGTGTCGCCGTGGAGCTGGTTAGAGGTGAACCAGCGCAGGGAGAAGGCGGGCGTGTTCGTCCGCCCGAGCAGGATCGCGCCGGCGCGGCGGAGGTTGGCGACCACGGGATTGTCGTCCGTCGCCACGAGGTCGCGCTGGAGGCGCAACCCGTTCGTCGTCGCGAAGCCCCGCTGATCGGCATTCACCTTCACGGTCACCGGCACCCCCGCGAGCGGACCCAGGACGTCGCCCCGCGCCCGGGCGGCATCCACCGCGTCGGCCTGCGCCAGGACGTCCTCGGGGCGGTGCTCGACCACGGCGTTGATCCGTCCGTTGACCGCGTCGAGCCGGCCGAGGGCGTCCTGGGCGACCGCCCGGGCCGAGACCTGGCCGGTGCGGATCAGGGCTGCGAGGTCGGTCGCCGTGAGACGCCAGAGCTGCATGAGGGTACCTTTCGAGCGCCCGGACGGGCGGGATCCAGCCTGCGATTCGCACCGCCCGGGGGGCTCCCGGCCGGCCCACGCAGCATATTCAAAATGCAAGTCGAGGGCCGCATTTTTGAGCATCCGCGGATCGCCAGCCCTGGCAAGCCTTTCCCGCGTTGCAGCAGAGCGGACTAAGCATTCCGACGTATACGGCTCTTGCCACGCCTTGGACGACTGCTAACGTCGCTCCTGTTCGCGCGTTCGACCAGCCAATCCAACGAGAAGGGACGATCTCCTCAGACGAAGGCAGGCAACCTCCAGCAAAGGCAGGCTTCCATGGCACAGGTGATTCGCGTCAAGCCGACACACGACGGCACCTACACCGTGTATCGCGGGACCCTCGCGTTGATTTGCGGCCTCACCCGCCTCCAGGCCGAGCGATACGAAGCGAGTCTCAGCCGACAGCAGCGCGCCGACCTCGCGGTCGCCGGCATGTGATCCTCGGCCCGGTCATCGGGCCGGCGCGACCGATGACCGGGGTCGCGCCGGCCCGCAGCCTCAGGCCGGGTTCGTTTCGTCGAGGTCCAGGGTGCCGAGATCGCCCATGGCTCCCGCCGCGTCGAGGCCCCGTCGCCGGCCGCGGATCGTGAAGCCCTGTTCCGCCCGGCCGATGTCGAAGAGCAGGTAGGAGGCGCGGCGCGACGCGATCGCCCCGTGGCCGTCCGGGCGTGCCGAGGCTGAGGGGGCTCCGATAACCGGAACCGCCCGTCCGTCCGGTCCCGGGATCCGGGCCGCGCTCGTGACGTGATTGTGACCGTGCAGGATCAGCTCCGCCCCGGCCCGCCCGATCATGGCGGTGAACGCGGCGGCATCCTTCAACTCGCGTCCCGGCGAGGCGCCTCCGGGTTGCGGCGGATGGTGGATCATCACCACACGGCAGGGCCGGCTCGGGTCGGAGGCGAGGGCGCGCAGCAGAGCTTCGGCCGCGGCCAGCTGCGGCGCGCCGAGGCGGCCGGTCGCCACGAAGGGCTTGGTCGGGATCGCGCTGGACAGGCCGACCAGCGCCAGGGAGCCCCGGCGGCGCAGGTAGGGAAACCGGCCCCACGAGCCGGAATCATCGCCCGTGTAGCGGCCGCAGGCGGCCAGCAGGCCTTCCAGCGAGCCGCGGACATAGGCGTCGTGGTTGCCCGGCACGAAGCTCACCGCATCGGGCGCGCCCAGCGCTTCCAGGAAGGTGCGGGCCGTCTCCCATTCGCTCGGCAGGCCGATGTTGCACAGGTCGCCCGTGCACGCGACGTGCCCGGCGCCCTGGGCCTTCAGGTCGGTGACCAGCGCCTCGAGGACGGCCATGTCGTGGCTGCGCGACCGTCCGCGCCGCCAGTTCGCGTATCCGGTGGCGCGCTTGCCGATGAGCTGGTGGAGGCGCACCCGGCCGAGGGGGCCGACATGCGGATCGCTGAGATGGGCGAGGCAGAAGGTCAACGCCGGAGGTCACCCTCGACACGGGGACGGGAGGCGCCCCGCATCGCGGGCGCGGCGCGTCCCGTCAAGCGCTTCCGATCAGCATCCCGACGACCAGCACCAATGCGCCGCCGAGCATCACCTGCAGGGCCGCGCGCCAGAACGGCGTCGCCATGAACCGCGTGCGGATCGCCGCGATGAGGGTGAGTTCGATCACCACGACCAGGATCGCGAGGCTCGTGGCGAGGACGAACGGGTTCGGCCATCCGGCCGGGAGGGTATCGGGGATCAGGTAAGGCAACGTGTGGCCGAGGCCGCCCAGCGCGGTCATCGCCCCGCAGACCAGGCCGCGCAGCCACGGATCGCCGCGGCCCGTGACGCTGCCGTCGTCCGACAGGGCCTCGGTGAACCCCATGCTGATGCCCGCCCCCACCGAGGCCGCGAGCCCCACCAGGAAGGTCGCGCCGTTATGTCCCGTGGCGAAGGCCGCTGCGAAGATCGGTGCGAGGGTGGAGACCGACCCGTCGATCAGCCCGGCGAGGCCGGGCTGCACGTAGCGCAGGACGAAGGTGCGGCGGGCGTCCGCGGCCAGGTCCGCAGCGCTCTCCATGACGGCTGCCATCGGGAAACTCCTTGTTTGGATTTGTTCCAATCTACAGACTGGAATAGATCTAAACAAGGCCGTCTGCCGTGTTTTCGCCGCGCCGCGGGAGCATTCGCGGCCTCCGGACACCCGCCCTCACCGGCGGACCTATCTGTCTGGTTGTGGACGGGGCCGATTGTTTCGTCTGAGGCGCGGGGGCTAGACCATGCGCGGTCGAATTCGATCCCGAACTGATCGGGCGATGGCGGTCGAGCCGCCTCAGGCGTGACATGAGTCTCGGCAAGCGCATCCTCCGCCATCCTGCAGTGCAGCGGCTCCTCGGCCGTATCGCGGCGGCCTATCTGCGGCTCGTGCAGGTGACCAACCGCTTCGAGGTTCACGCGGCCGGTGCGGACCGGAACGGCGTCGACCCGTGGATGGATGCGCAACTCCCGCTCATCGCCGGCATGTGGCACGGCCAGCACATCATGATGCCGTTCATGCGCCGGCCGGGCGATCGGGTCGCCACGATCATCTCGAAGAATCCCGACGGCAACATCAACACCCTCGCGCTGGAGCGGCTCGGCGTCCGCGTGATCCGGGCCTCCGGCGCCCGCGGCCGGAGCCGGGCCACCGATACCCGGGCCAAGGGCGGCGCCGAGGGCTTCCGGGCGATGCTGCGCGCCCTGAAGGCCGGCGAGTCGGTGGCCTTCAGCGCCGACGTGCCCAAGGTCTCGCGCCGGTGCGATCCCGGAATCCTCACCCTCGCGCGGTTCTCCGGCCGGCCGATCGTCCCGGCGGCCGTGGTGACGAGCCGGCACCTGCGCTTCAAATCCTGGGACCGCGCCTGTCTCGGCCTGCCCTTCGGCCGCGGGGCCGTCGTACTCGGAGATCCTGTCTACGTGGCGCGCGACTGCGAGGGCGAGGCATTCGAGACGCTCCGGCGCCACGTCGAGGCCGAGATGAACCGGGTGCATGCCCGCGCCTATGCGCTGGTCGGCCGTGCCGACCGGGCCGCACTCTATCGCGACCCCGCTGAGATGACCGCCTCCGCGCCGGTGGGAGACTTCGCGTGAGGCCCCCCTCGGTCACGCTGCCCCTGCAGGCCTACCGGGCCGGTCTGCGCATCGGCGAGCCGGCCCTGACCGGGCTGCTGGCGTGGCGCGCGCAGCGCGGGAAGGAGGATCCGCGCCGGCTCTCGGAACGGCGGGGTCTCCCAGGTCGGGCCAGGCCGGTCGGGCCGCTCGCCTGGATGCATGGTGCGAGCGTCGGCGAGGCGCTGTCGTTGATCGGGCTCGTCGAAGGCATGATCGCCCGCGGCTTCTCGGTGCTCGTGACCACGGGCACTCGCGCGGCCGCCGAACTCATCGGCGTTCGACTGCCGCCGGGCGCGGTGCACCAGTACATGCCGCTGGACGCGCCGCGCTGGGTCGGACGGTTCCTCGACCATTGGCAGCCGGACCTGGCGGTCATCGCCGAATCGGAGATCTGGCCGAACACGATCCTGGCTCTGGACGAGCGCGAGATTCCCCTCATCCTGGTCAACGGCCGCATGTCGGAGCGCTCGTTCCGGGGGTGGGAGCGCTGCCCGCGCACCGCGAAGGCGCTCCTGGCGCGGATCGCGATCTGCCTTACGCAGACGCAGGAGGACGGCGAGCGGTTCGCAAAGCTCGGCGCGCCGCGGGTGAGCATCTCGGGAAATCTGAAGTTCGACGCGCCCGTGCCGCCGGCGGACGCGCAGCAGGTCGCCTATCTGGGGGCCATGATGGCCGGCCGGCCGGTCTGGGTCGCGGCGAGCACGCATCCCGGCGAGGAGGCCATGGTCGCCTACGCGCACGCGATGCTGAAGGTGCGGTTCCCGAAGCTCCTCACCATCATTGCCCCGCGGCATCCGGCGCGGGCGGCTGAGGCGGTCGCGTGCGCCAACGCCGTCGGTCTGCGCAGCGCCCAGCGGTCGACCGGCGGCCGCCCCCATCCCTCCGTAGAGGTCTACGTCGCCGACACGATCGGCGAGCTGGGCCTGTTCTACCGCCTGAGCCCATTGGTCTTCCTCGGCGGCTCCCTCGTGCCGCGGGGAGGCCAGAACCCCATCGAGCCGCTGCGCCTCGACTCCGCGGTCCTGCACGGACCCCACACCGAGAATTTCGACGTGGTCTACCAAGCCCTCGACCGCGTCGGAGGCGCCTTGCCAGTGCGTGACGGCGTCGAACTGGCGGCGGTCGCCGGCGAACTCCTCGCCGACCGGGGGCGCCTCGCCGAGATCGCCCGGGCCGGACAGCAGGCCCTGGAGCCCTTCGAGGGTGCCGTGGCGCGCACGCTCGCGGTGCTCGACCCGTTCGTGGCGCAGATGAAGCTCCAGCGTCTCGACCGGGGCAGCCCCGTGCGACCCCTCGCGCGGGCCTGATGCGGCCTCCGGGTTTCTGGTCAGCGGCGCCGAATCACCCGGCCGCGCGCGGTCTCGCGCCCCTCGGTGCCGTCTACGGGGCGCTGGTGGCCCGGCGCATGGATCGTCCCGGCGCGCGGGCGGGGTGCCCGGTCCTCTGCCTGGGGAACTTCACCCTCGGAGGGGCCGGGAAGACGCCGTCCGCCTTGGCGGTGGCGGGCCTCCTCGCCGAGCTTGGCCGCGCGCCAGCCTTCCTGACCCGCGGCTACGGGGGCCGGCACGCGGGTCCGGTCCGGGTCGATCCCGACCGCCATGGGGCCGCCGAGGTCGGCGACGAGCCGCTGCTCCTCGCCCGCCGGGCGCCCACGGTCGTATCCCGCGACCGCCCGGCGGGGGCGGCCCTCTGCCGGAGCCTCGGCGCCGATGTCATCGTGATGGATGACGGTCTCCAGAACCCGAGCTTGGCGAAGGATCTCAGCCTCGCGGTCGTCGACGGCGCCACCGGTATCGGAAACGGGCTGCCCTTCCCGGCGGGACCGCTGCGGGCGCCGCTCGCGCGGCAATGGCCGCATGTCGGCGGGCTGATCGTGGTCGGTGACGGCGCGGCGGGCGACGCGGTCGCCCGGATGGCACGGCAGCGCGGCCTCCCGGTCCACCGGGCGCGCCTCGTTCCGGCGACGGACGATCTGGCGGGCCGGCGTTGCCTCGCCTTCGCGGGAATCGGCCGGCCGGAAAAATTCTTCGCGACCCTGATCGAGTCAGGTGCGGTAATCGCCGGAACGCGGCCGTTCCCGGATCATCATCCCTACCGGGCCGCGGAGCTGGTGGACCTCCTCGAGGCGGCGGGGCGCCTCGGGGCCGACCTCGTCACCACCGAGAAGGATGCGGCGCGTCTGCCCGCTGCCCTCTCGGCCCAGGTGCGTGTGCTGCGCGTGCGCCTCGTGGTCGAGGATCCGGTGTTTCTGCGTCGGCAGGTCGAGGGCGCGCTCGCCGGCGCGCCGTGACGGTCAGGGCCGACCGGTTTCCTTGAGCCGCTTCAGGATCGCCTCGGGGGATGCATAGGCCTCCTGCCGGGCGGCGCTCCAGTAGCGCAGCGCATCGAGCGCGATCGGCTCACCGGTCACGGCGCACCGCACGAAGCCGCCCGGCTTGACCACCCGCATGGTGCCGTCACCGTATTCGACGACCGCCTCGCCGTTGTTCGCGCGCTCGTAACGACCCAGCACATCCGCCTCCCGTTCGATCCCCCCTTGTACACGATCCGCGCCGGTCGCGCTGCCCCGCGCGGATCAGCCCAGCATCGAAGCGGTACTGTCCTGCGCCAGCATGGCTCGTGCGGCGGCGGCGTCGACATGCATGCGGGTGACCAGGGCGTCGGCGCTGTCGAACCGTTCCTCGCCCCGGATGTAGCCGACGAACTCGACCGCGATCTCCTGTCCGTAGAGGTCGCCGGAGAAGTCGAACAGGTAGGCTTCCAGGAGCGGTGCGCCGTCGTCGAAGGTCGGTCGGCGGCCGTAGCTCGCCACGCCGTCGCAGACCCTGCCGGAGGCCAGACGGACCCGCACCGCGTAGATCCCGTGTGCCAGTCCACAATCGGGCAGCCTGACGTTGGCGGTCGGAAAGCCGAGCTGCCGCCCGCGCTTGTCGCCGTGCCGGACCGGCCCGAGGACGAACCAGCGGTAGCCGAGCAGCGCGTTGGCGCGGGCGATGTCCCCGGCGGCCAGCGCCGCGCGGATCGCGCTCGACGAGACCGGCTCGGGCTCGTCCCCGAGGGCGACCGGGTCGACGATCCGGCAGCTCATCCCGGCCTCGCGGCAGAGTTCGGCCAGGATCGCTGGTGTGCCCTCGCGGCCACGGCCGAAATGAAAATCGTGTCCGACGACCACCCCGGACAGGCCGAGCGACCCTTTCAGGAAGTCGAGCACGAAGGCCCGTGCCCCCGTGGCGGCCAGGGCACCGTCGAAGCGGCGGACGATCAGCCCGTCGAGCCCGAGATGGGCGAACAGGATCTCCTTGGCGGTCAGCCCGGTCAGGCGGAACATCGGGGCGTCGGGCATGAAGTAGGCCCGCGGATGCGGTTCGAAGGTCAGGATCGCGGCCGGCCTTCCGGCCGCGCGGGCCGCGGCGCGCACGCTCTCCACGAGCACCCGGTGGCCGAGATGGACGCCGTCGAAGTTGCCGATCGCCGCCACGGCTCCGGCCAGGGCCGGCGGGATCGGTTCGTCGGCACGGCAGATGGTGAAGGGCCGCGCGGCCGTGTCGTCGCCAGGGGCCATCGGTTCGGGGTCGATTGCTCGGAAGGGTCTGGTGGGGTCGCCTGACATGTCCGCGAGGGGACCGACGCGGCCGGACCCTGCCGAAAGGTGCCCGGAGGGTCAAGCGAGCCTTCGCGGGTCGTCCGGGCGCCGCCGCGCCGGGAGAGCGAGGCCATGCGTCTGCTGCGCCGATTAACGGCTTCGCAATGCGCATGGCCTATTTGAAATGCTGTGCGGCGCAGCTAAATTGCAGCGTTAGCGAAGCGTTAATCTATCCGGGAGCCGCCGCGGCTTCCCGCCGGGCAATACGGAGCAGTTATTCGATGGCTCTCGACTTGAGCATGCCGATCCTCGTTGTCGACGATTACCAGACGATGGTCCGCATTATTCGTAATCTACTGAAGCAGCTCGGCTTCGAGGAGGTCGATGACGCTTCGGACGGCACCGAGGCACTCGCGCGCCTGAAGGGACGCAAGTACGGCCTCGTCATCTCCGACTGGAACATGGAGCCGATGACCGGCTACGAGCTGCTCCGGCACGTGCGGGCCGACGAAAATCTTCGGACGACGCCGTTCATCATGGTCACGGCCGAGTCGAAGACCGAGAACGTGATCGCGGCCAAGAAGGCCGGCGTGAACAATTATATCGTGAAGCCCTTCAACGCGGCGACGCTGAAGTCCAAGATCGAGGCGGTCTGCGGGAGCTGAGCGGTTCCCCTGCCGGTGCCCTCGCGCCGCCCGGGCGCAGGGCGACAGGACACGGCATGGCTGGCCGAGACGGCCATGGTTCCGAAAACGGCGAAAGATCCGAGGAGGACAGCATGTCGTTAGCCGCCGCACGGCAGCCCGATCTGCGGCTTCGGGAACCGCAGACCGTGATCGCCGAGCTGATCGAGATCGCGGACTACATCGCCCATCTCCGGGAGGAGATCGGAGCGCTGCGGGCGAACGAGATGAGCCGCGACCGTATCCCCATGGCGCACGAGGAACTCGGCAGCGTCGTTGAGGCGACTGCGGGCGCCACCAACACGATCATGGAAGCCGCGGAGGCGATGCTCGGCCTGCCGGACGGGCCGGGCTATCGCGACGCCGTCGAGGAGCGGATCAACACCATCTTCGAGGCCTGCGCGTTCCAGGACATCACCGGGCAGCGGATCGCCAAGGTGGTGGAATCCCTCAGGCTGTTCGAGCAGCGCCTGGCCCGGTTCGTCGGCGCGGTGAAGGCCCGCGACGCCGCCGCGATGGATCCCGCCGAGCGCGCCCGACGGACCCGGGCCGAGGATCTCCTGCTCAACGGCCCTCAGGCTCAGGATGCCATGCCGTCCCAGGACGACATCGACGCCCTGTTCGCCTGAAACCGGCCGTGCCGACGGCGCTTCTTCCGTCGACTCGGTGCCGGCCAGCCGGTTAGATCGCTGCCCGATTCCGCCGCCATCCGGCGGTGCCGGCAGGAGGCCACGACAGGCATGACGGCGCGGTTCTGGTCCGACCTCACCACCGAAGACTTGGCCCGGCGCGACATGCGGCGGGCGATCGCCGTGCTGCCGGTGGCCGCGACCGAACAGCACGGCCCGCATCTGCCGCTCGCCACCGACACCATCATCGCCGAGGGCTATCTCGCCCGGGTGCACGCGGGTGCGCCCGCGGATCTCGACGTGCTGCTGCTGCCTGTCCAGCCGGTCGGCAAGTCCGACGAGCACGATGCCTTCCCGGGCACGCTCACGCTGGAGACCGGGACGGCGCTCGCCGCCTGGACGGGGATCGGCGCCGCCGTCCATCGGGCCGGCTGCCGCAAGATCGTGATCGTCACGAGCCACGGCGGCAACAGCGCGCTCATCGACCTCGTGGCGGGCGAGCTGCGCGCCCGGTTCGCCATGGTGGCGGTGACGACGTCGTGGGCGCGGCTCGGCTACCCCGGGGGGTTGTTCCCGGCGGAGGAGATCGCCCACGGAATCCATGCCGGCGGCATCGAGACGGCGCTGATGCTGGCCCTGCGCCCAGATCTCGTCCGGACCGACCGGATCGCCGATTTCCCGCCGCGTACGCTGGCCATGGTCCGCGACTTCACCCACCTGCGCGCCGGCCGCCCCGCCGCCTTCGCCTGGAAGGCCGGCGACCTTCAGCCCTCCGGCGCCATGGGCGACGCGCGGCTCGGCACGGCCGAGGCCGGCCACGCGGCGCTGGACCACGGCGCCGAGGCGTTCCTCGCCCTCCTGCGCGACGTCGACGCCTTCGAACTCGCGGCGCCCGTGTAACTGCCGCCGCGCGGCCGCCGAAAGAGCCGGTATGCCGGGAGCGAAAAGCCGGCATGCGGGAGTCCCGGCCATGCGCCCTACCCTCTTGATCGCCACCCTGCTGTGTGCCGTCCTCCGCCCGGCCGGAGCCGCTGAGCGCCCCGTCGTCGTCGAGCTGTTCACCTCGCAGAGCTGCTCCTCCTGCCCGCCCGCGGAGGCGCTGCTCGGCCGCCTCGCGCACGAGCCGGCCGGCGAACGCGGGGATGTCCTGCCCCTCGCGTTCCACGTCACCTACTGGAATCACCTGAACTGGCGCGACCCCTACGCCCTGCCGGCCGCCACCGCCCGCCAGGAGGCCTATGCGGCGCGCCTCGGCGGCTCGAGCTACACGCCTCAGGCCGTGATCGACGGACGGACCGGGCTGGTCGGCTCCGACGAGGCCGGCCTGCGCGCCGCGATCGCCCGCGCCCGGGCGGACGGCTCCGGCGTCCCCGTGACGCTGACCCGCGACGGCGACCGCGTCGTCGCGCAGGTCGGTCCCGGGCGCGGCACCGCGACGGCGACCGCCCGCGTGCTGCTCGTCGGTTTCGATCCGAGCCACACGACCCGGGTGCTGCGCGGCGAGAACGCCGGGCGCACGATCGACCAGGCCAACGTCGTCCGCTCCGTGCAGGACCTCGGCCGCTGGTCCGGTGGGGCCGCGGCCTTCGCGTCGGGCCGCCCGGACGGCGCGACGGCGGCCCTGCTGGTGCAGGCCGAGGACGGGCGGATCCTCGGGGCCGCACGCCTCGCAGCGGCCCCGGCCGGGACGGCACGGGAGGCCGTGCGATGATCCTCGCGATTCCGGGCGGGATCCCCGCCCGCGGCTGGGTGCTGGCGTCGGGGTCGGAGCGCGGTCTAGATACGGCGCGGGCCGGGGGACGGAACGACGGCGGAGCCCGGATGGCGCTCGAACAGGAACTGGCAGCCCTGATGGCGGCGGCACAGGGCGGCGACGCGGCCGCCTATCGGGCGCTGCTGAAGGCCTGCCTGCCCGTGGTCTCTGCGATCGCGCGGGCGCAGGGCGTACGCGGCGAAGCGGTGGACGACGTCGTGCAGGACGCGCTGATGACGGTCCACCGGGCTCGGGCGAGCTATGATCCCGACCGGCCGTTCCTGCCCTGGCTGCGGGCCATCACCCAGCGGCGGGCGATCGACCGCCTGCGCCGGGCCGGGCGGCGGCCCCGGGAGGTCAACGATCCCCTCGCCTACGAGGCCGAGGTCGATCCCGGCCCGGCCCCCGGTCAGAGCTTGGAGGCGCGGGACCGCGCCGCAGCCCTGTCGCGGGCGCTGGCGGCCCTTCCCGACGGTCAGCGGCAGGCGGTGGAGCATCTCGGCCTGCGCGAGCTGTCGCTCGACGAGACCGCGGCCCTGACCGGCCGGAGCAAGGGCGCCCTGAAGGTGAACCTGCACCGGGCGTTGAAGGCGTTGCGGGCAAGCCTGACCCAGGAGAGGGAGTGATGCCCGGAGAGGGGAGCAATTGGGCAGGCCGCGGCCTCTCCCGTCACGAGCGGCTCGTCGAGGAACTCGCGGGCGGCCTCGAGCCGGTGCGGCCGCTCCGAGCCCCGGAGGCGCGTGCGGCCCTGTGGCTCGGCGCCACGCTGCTGCTCGGGCTGGTCCTGGCGGCCTGGATCGGCACGGGCGGATTCATGCTGCGCATGCATGTCCCGGATCTCGCCCTCGCGGCGATCGGCGCCGCGCTGACGGCGGTCGCCGCCGCGTTCGCGGCCTTCGCCACCAGCGTCCCGGGCCGTTCCGGCCGTTGGGCGCTCCTGCCGCTTCCGCCGCTGGCCCTGTGGATCGGCGCGAGCGGTCTGGGCTGCCTGCGCGAATGGATCGCGCCGGGTGCCGACATCCCCGGAGCGCACACGGTCACGGGCTGCTTCAGTTTCCTGATCTGCGTCTCGGTGCCGCTCTCGGTGCTGATCGTGGTGATGCTGCGGCGCGCCTGCCCGCTGCGGCCGAACCTTACGGCCGCCCTCGGCGGCCTCGCGGTGGCCGCTGCGGCCGCGGCCCTGCTGGTCCCGGTCCACCCGCACGACGCCACGGCCACGGACCTTCTGTTCCACGCGGCGGCGGTCGCCCTCGTCATCGCCGTCAACGGGCTGGCCGGCGGCCGGCTGCTCGACCGCGACGCCGGCGCCCACTGAGGCGCTCAGGCGCCGTCGGGATCGCTGCCGGGCCAGTCGACGATCCGGTCCGGCAACTCATCCTCCGAGAACTCCTCCTCGTTGCCGGCGAGCCGGCCGCGCACCGAGATACCGGCCTCGTGGACGCTCGACGCCCGGCCCGACAGCAGCGGGTGCCAGGGATAGAGCGGCTCCCCATCCCGCACGAGGCGGTACGCACAGGTTGGCGGCAGCCACGCGATCGTCCGCACTGCCTCCGGCGTCAGGCGGACGCAATCGGGCACGCGCGTCTGCCGGCGCGCATAATCGCGGCACCGGCAGGTCAGACCGTCAAGGAGGGTGCAGCCGATGTCGGTGTGATGGACCTCGCCGGTGTCCTCGTCCTCGAGCTTGATCAGGCAGCACCGGCCGCAGCCGTCGCACAGGCTCTCCCATTCGGACGGGGTCATGGCCTCGAGCGTCTTGGCCTGCCAGAACGGCTCGACAGCCCCGCGGCGCGGCGCCTCGGGCTTGGACATCGGTGAGGTCTCTCGAACGGGGAGGCGCTTCTCTGCCCGAGGCGGTGGACCGGAGCAAGCGCCGCAATCGACGTCCGGATGCGACCGGATCGCGCCCTCGCGCGTTACACCCAAGCTCGTCCATGGCGATTCGTGAAACGGCGTGGAGCCTCGCCGGCCGTTCCGGATCCTGCTATGGACGGGGACGCCGCGCGGTGGCGCGGGCGCAGGCTCCGCGCCCGCGGCGCTCGACCATTCGCCGCCACGTTTCGCCGCAGAGGCGCTCGACAAGCCGGGTCCGACATCGTGCGCCTGCCGACGTTCACCGAGATCAAGATCCGCCTCGAACGCGCCGCGCTGGCGTTCGACGCCTGGGTCAATGCCAGCTTGTACGACGGCGGCCAGTCCACCGGCGTAGTCTACGAGCGCTTCCAGCGGGTCATGAGCCGCTTCGCGGTGCGCGGCTGGAAGCGCGTCGCCCTCGACCTGACCAGCGAGGGGGTCACCATCGGGACCGGCGGCGCGGTGCTGATGCTCGCCCTGGCGCAGCCGGCCTTCCAGCTGACCAGCGAGAACTGGTTGAAGCAGCAGGACCTCGCCGTCACCTTCCTCGACCGCTACGGCACTGAGGTCGGGCGCCGCGGCATCAAGCACGACGACTCGCTGAAGCTCGACGAGTTTCCCGACATCATGATCAAGGCGCTGGTCTCCACCGAGGACCGGCGCTTCTACGAGCATTGGGGTATCGACCCGATCGGGACCCTGCGGGCGCTGGTCAACAATTCGAAGGGCGGCGGCGGCACCCAGGGCGGCTCGTCGATCACCCAGCAGCTCGCCAAGAACCTCTTTCTGACGAATGAGCGGTCGCTCGAAAGAAAGGTCAACGAGGCGTTCCTGGCGCTCTGGCTCGAGAGCCATCTGACCAAGAACGAGATCCTGAAGCTCTACCTCGACCGCGCCTATATGGGCGGCGGCACCTTCGGCGCGGTGGCGGCGGCGGATTATTACTTCGGCAAGCCCCTCAAGGACATCAGCCTCGCCGAGGCCGCCATGCTGGCCGGCCTGTTCAAGGCGCCGACCAAGTACGCCCCGCACGTCAACCTGCCGGCGGCCCGCGCCCGGGCGGCGGACGTGCTGCACAACATGGTGGAGGCGGGCTTCGTCACCGAGGGCCAGATCCAGACCGCCCTGCGCAACCCGGCGACGCCGGTGACCCGCACGCGCGACATCACCGCCGACTACTACCTCGACTGGGCCTTCGGCGAGATCAAGGGGATGGCCGACGCGGGCAAGCTTCGCAACGACCGCGTTCTGACGGTGAAGACGCCGCTGGACCTCGCCATCCAGAAGCGCGCCGACGAGGTGGTCGCCGATATCCTGCGCAAGTCCGGCGACGCCATGGATGTCGACGAGGCCGCCATGGTGATCCTCGACCCCGACGGGGCGCTCCGCGCCATGGTCGGCGGCGCCGATTACGGCGAGAGCCAGTTCAACCGCGCCACCGACGCCCTGCGCCAGCCCGGCTCGTCGTTCAAACCCTACGTCTACTCGGCCGCCCTCAATTCGGGCCTGTTCAAGCCCGATACGCCGGTCGTCGACAGCCCGGTCTGCATCGGCAACTGGTGCCCGCAGAATTACGGCCGCTCCTACGCCGGCCGGGTACCGATGTGGCTCGCGGTGGCGAAGTCGATCAACACGATCCCGATCAAGATCTCCATCGCCCTCGGCAAGGCCATGGGCATCAGTCACGAAGCCAAGGCCGCGAAGGCGGGCCGCGCGAAGATCACCGAACTCGCCCACAAGATGGGCATCACCTCGAACCTGATCGACACGGTCTCGATGCCGATCGGCTCGGACGAGGTTACGGTGATCGATCAGGCGGCGGGCTACGCGGTGTTCGCCAACGGCGGCTTCCGCGCCAAGCCCTACGCGGCCATGGAGGTGAAGAACTCGTCCGGCGAGGTGATCTATCGCCACGCCGACGAGGCGCCCGAGCGGGTGCTCGCCCCCCAGGTCGTGGCCGACATGAATTTCATGCTGAACAAGGTCGTCGAGGAGGGTACCGGCAAGCGGGCGCAGCTCGAGGGCGTGAAGGTCGCGGGCAAGTCCGGCACCACGAACGCCTACCGGGACGCGTGGTTCGTCGGCTACACGGGCAATTACGTCGGCGCGGTCTGGTACGGCAACGACGACCATACCTCGACCAACAAGCTCACCGGCGGCTCGCTCCCGGCCCAGACCTGGCACGACGTGATGGAGCCGGCCCACCAGGGCATCGAGATCAAGGGATTGCCCGGCCTGAAGGACAGCCCGCGGGCAGCCCAGCAGCAGGCCTCCGGAGGGACGACAGCCCCGATCGACCCCAATGCCAGCGCCTACGGCAAGCTGTCCCGCCGATCCTTTGAGGTGATCAGCGGTCTGAACGGCCTGTTCCGCACGGTCGAGCGTGCGCCCGGATCGGCTGCGGATCCGCGATCCGGCGCCGGGGACGCGCCGAAGACCGGCCGAAAGCCCGGCGACCGCGCTGCGGCTGCACCCTCCGGGCAGCCGCGCGCCTTGGCCGAGGGCGGCCGCCCGGTCGGCGGCTTCGTCGAGGTGCGGTGAGCACATGAAGCTCACGATTCCCGGCACCTTCGGCGGCGCCTCCGCGTCCGCCGGTGCCCCGCGCAGCGGCGTGGTCCGGTTCGTCCGTCGCCTCTGGCGCAAGAGTTCGGTCGCCGGACTTGCCGTGTACGCCCTGGCGCTCGGCGCCGTCCTCGGACTTGCCAGTGCCGACTGGGCGACGAGCGGTGGCTATCCCTTCGGCGGCGTGCAGGTCGGCGCCTGGACCGCCTGGCCGCGGGCCGGTGCCGGGAACGCCGATCCCTATACCCGCGCGGTCAATGCCCGCCGCGGCGAGATCCCCCTGGCGGTCGGCGAGGGCCTGCTGCTGACCGCAGCGGTCGACGATACCGGTCAGGCCCTCGACGCGACCTGCACGTACCGGATCGGCGGCGGGACGCCCCCCGCCCGGGCCTGGACCCTCACGGTCGCAGGCCGCGGCCCGCGCGAGGCCGACCGTGCCCCCTTGCGCGAAGGCTTCACCTCGACGGAGGTGCTGCGCGCCGCCGACGGGCGGTTCGCGATCGTGCTCGCGCCGGATGTGCAGCCCGGGAACTGGCTGCCGAGCCCGCGGGCGAGCGGGCCGGTGCGCTTGGCTCTGCGCCTCTACGACACACCGGTGGCCGCCAGCGTCGGGTCCCTCGACCGGAATTCCGTGCCGGCCGTCACACGCCTCGGATGCGCCCCGTGAACCTGCGCTTCGTCTACGCCACGCTGACCGGCCTCGTGCTTGCCGGGATCGTCCACATCGCGGCGGTCCTGGCGATCCCCGGCCTGTCGGACTCCGATGCCGTCACGCGCGCCCGCACCAGCGAGAACCTGGACCATCCGCAAACGATCTACACGGTCGCGACCGGCGACGATCCCTCCCCGCCCGAGGCGTGGCTTCCGATCCCGGATCCGGCGGTGGCGGTGGGTGTCTGCGCCTACAATCTTGCCGACGGACCCATGCGCGTCTCGGCCCGCACCGGCCCCCTCTCCCTCTCGCTCGCCGCGCATGCCCGCCGCGGAGCGTTCTACGCGGTGACCGATCAAGCGGCGGTGCGCGGTGCCCTCGACCTCGTGATCCTCACCCGCGCCCAGTACGACGAGGCGCTGGCCGACGACGACGAGAACGATCCGAGCCGCGACGTCCGCATCGTCGCGCCCGACGCGCGGGGAGTCGTGGTGGTGCGGGTGATTGCGGGCCTGCCGAGCCAGCGGCCCGCCGCCAACGCCGCGGTTCAGGCCGTCTCCTGTACCACCGACACGCCGGCGGACGATGCGACCACCGGTAAGGATGCGCCGGGCAAGGGCGCAGGGCGATAGCGAGGCCTTCTTCGGAGGTCGTTACAGGGATCGATCTTTTCGATGGACTCCATCGGGATGCGGTCTTTCGCAAGGTCCTGTTGAAAGACGTGGACCGGAGCCGCGAAATCCGGATCGCTATGAATAGACCCCTTCAAGATCTTCGGCCGCAATCGTTGTCGCTTTCAAGTCCCTGACGGATCGCCGTCATGGCTGTGCCGTTCCGATGAGGCCCGGGAAGGGTTGAACCTCCAGCAACTCGTCAAGGGTCGACCGCGTGAACACCCTTCCCTCCGTGTCCCCGACGACGGGGGCAAGCGCATCATTGATGCGTGCCCAGCCGGTTCCCCCCCAGCACACCGATCAGAGGGACGCCGTTCAGCCGCATGGCTTCCGCTCGGAGGCGCGCGAAACGAAGCGCCTTGTCGCGCGCGGTTCCGCCGTTGTTCGTCCCCTTACATTCCAGCATGGCCTTCAGGCTGTCGTCCCTCTGGTCAAAGATCACGAAGTCTGGCGCCGGCGTGACCCGCACTTCGAAGCGTGCAGCGATCTCCGCTTGATTGTGGCTGCCTGTTCGAATGAACGGAATCCGGTTTGCCGTAAACAGGTCCTGGACGGAATCCTCGATCAAGTCGCCGCGCAGGGTCGATGTCGCGTCCAAGACTTGGCGAAAGGCTCCGCCGTAGTGTCTCTGATGTAAAAATACCTTCAGCGGAACCCCGTTTGACGCGAAATTCCTGACGGTGTTCCATCCGTCTTCCGTGTCGGGCTTCTGCTGCTTGCTCCGCAAGCCCGGCGGCGCGTCCCCGAAGAGTTCGCGATTCATCGCCATGGCTATCGTCTTCGCAACGATCTCGGCTTGGTGCCGCGTGCGCGCCGACTTTGCCCGCGGCTCAAGATCGCTGCGCTCCATCTTATCGATCTGCGATGACGAGAGGGGCTTGGAATCCGCCGCTTCAGCCGCGATCAGGGAAGCGTGGGCCAATTCATCCTTCGTGAGGCCGAGAAGTGTTCTGAACACGAGAAGAGTGCGTGGGCACTCGGATATTGCACGTGCCAGATCCTTTTCCGTGGTTTTGGCGAACCCGTCCGTCAGGCGATCGGCCGCGTCATAGGCCTCGAAGAAATGGGGCGGGTCATAAAATTCCGAATCGTGGATGTAGGCGAAGTCAGGTGACAGGTGCGGCATATACAGCTTTCGCGCGACGGCCGCGTAGATCGCGTTGTGCTCCCCCGTCCCGTGGTGCTGAGGAATAAGCCTGAGCTGGGCAATGCGCTGCGCCCAGGACTTGGCCTCCAAGATCTTTTGAACCGTGTCGTCGATCGGCATGCGTCAACCTATGGAAGAGGCAACGAGGCGGCCCGGCGTGTCATTTGCAAGGTCCTCGGCAATTCGGCGCCGCGCCTCCTGCACGAATGCGTCATGGATCTCGAAGCCGAAAGCTTGGCGGTCATGGCGCCGCGCGACCACGATGGTCGTTCCGCTCCCGGCGAAGGGATCGACGACGATTCCCCCTGGCGGAGACGCAGCTTTGATAAAGAACTCGGCCAATCCTTCGGGCATCGCCGCCGTGTGAGCGACACCGCGATGCTGGTTATACGTCTGGGGGACGCTGACGACGTTGCCCGGGTCTGCGCCGCCGAGCAGATAGGTCTTGGTCCGATCGCGCCCGAAGCCAGCCTCGGTGCTGCGGCGGCCGAGCGTATCCAGTTTCCTGCGGGCAATCTCGGCTTGGTCGGCCTTGTACGGAACCCGGACGCTGGCCAAGTCGAAGAAGGGCCGAACATCTCTGGCAAAATGATAGACGTACTCAAAACTGTCTTTGGTGCGGGGACCGAATCGTCCAGGCACGGCATTCGGCTTGGCCCAGATATAAGTCTCAATCCAGCGCCAGCCGATATTCTGCAGCGCCAGGACGAGCTGATAGACATACGGGTGACGCTGGCCCTTCAGGGGACCTTCCTTCGCGACCCGATTCTTGATGTTGATGATCAGGCTTCCGGTCGGCTTGGTGGCATCAAACATCGCGCGGGCGAACGGTAGGAACCATTCCACATAGCGATCGGGATGAATGCGGCTGTAGCCCCGCGCGTCGGCGTAGGGCGGGGACGTGAAGAACAGGTCGATACTGCCGTTCGGCAGCTCCGACAGAAAGCCTTGCCCGTCGCCATGCAGAACGCCCTGTCGCAGGCCATCCTGCAAGACCGTGCCGGGCCGCCGGGGCTGATGCGCGCCCTCGATAGGGACGAGGGCCGGGCCTCGCGATTTGCGCATCTCAAATCCGCTCCGGTTGAAATTCGACACGGCGTACAAGGTTCTGGTGCATCGATCACAGCTTTTGCACCGATCGGGTGCTGGAGCGAGACGGGTCTTCCCGTGCGGCACGCCGTGGGGGTCGTCGCGGCGCAGGCGCAACGTCAAGCGCCGTTCATTCGGTCCGGTGAGACCTTTATCGATGATCGAAGAGAGTCCGGGAGCGAAGCGCGGTGGTCAGGCGACGAACGCCGGAAAGCGATCCGGATTGCCCCGCCCGTATCGCGTGCGGCGTCTGACGGCGCCCGGTGACCACCGCGACCTCAGACCCGACTCTTGCGCGGCCRCTCAGTCCTTGACCACCAGAGGCGCTGCCTGGGCAACCGGCACCGGGGGCGGCAGCGGGATCGGTCCGAGCCCGCACCGGGCCGCCGCATCCGGCGGGAGGAGCGGGTCGAGCAAGTTGCGGCGGGCTGCCAGCATCATGACCGACCGTTCGGCCGAGACCGACTCCGGCGCCGGCGCCGCGGCGAACAGATGCTCCAGGGCGAACCGGTAGCGCGCGAGCCGCAGACCGGCCTCGAACCGCACCCACGCGATCAGGCAGCGGTTCTCGGCGACGCGCTGCGCGGCCAGCCGCACGTCGGCATCGTCGAGGGTCCTGGCGAAGGGGAGGCTGCGCAGCCGCGCGGCATCCGCGTCGATGACGCGGGCCGCCAGCGCCACGAAGATCGGGATCAGCCTTGCATCGGCGGTGGCATCGTCGCCGAGCTGCCGATAGCGGGAGACGGGCGAGCGGGACGGTTCGGCCGTCAGAGTTTCGTAATAGGCGCCCACGTCCTCGAAGCGCCAGGTCGCCGGCAGCGCGTGGGCGCTGGCGAGGCCGAGAACCACGTCCTGAAAGGCCGTGAAGGTGCTGGCGGGCTGGACGAATCGCCAGGCGCGGTCGCGCAGGGCCTGCTCGTCGTCGGTGAGACCGGAATCAAGCAGCAGCCGGCCGCGATCGTGGCTGCTGAAGCTGCCCGTGGTGTCGATGAGACCGTTCCAGACCCCCGTGCGCGGCCGGCCGAAATCGCCGCTCTGGGTGCAGGCGGCCAGGAGCGCCAAAGCCGCGCCGAGGGGGGCGAGCCGCGCCGCCAGGCGCGCGGGCCGGGAGCGCCGGGCATCCGAAATGGACATGGGGGAACCGTCGATGGCGTTGCGCGACCGGCCGGACATGCGCTGTGATGCCTCAGGAGGCGAGACGCTCGTAGCGCACGCCCAGGAACAGCAGGATCTCGCCGCGCCGCTCGTCGGAACGCGGGATGCGGCACGTGCGCCGCGCCTCGGTTCCCGGGAACGGGATCAGAACGGCCGACGCGTCCGCGGCGATCTGGCGCGTCGAATCGGCGGCCTGCTGCGGCGGCGGGCTGTCGTCGGTCTCCCGCGGTTTGAAAAGGGTCATGGTCTCCGGCTCCTGTCGGCGGTCCGAGCATCCGGCCCGGGCCTCGGGAGGGCGTCGGCAAGGGCTACGGAGACTATCCAGCACGACGTGGTTAACGGAATCTTTCCCGTCGTCGCCAGCGAAAGCGGGTCTTGAGGCGTGTTGGCGCGGCAATTGCGTCGGTCTTCGCGCCCATGGCGGGCGTTTCCTCCCTTCGACTTGAGGCCCCGTCCGATCCCGGACGGGGCCTTTTTATTCAGGGCTCGCCGCCACCGCGCGGTGGGCGGTGCGACCCGCGCGCCACACCGCGGCGGAGCGTGGCCGTGACGGTCCGGCGCGGAACCCGGCGGGACCTCCGACGCTTGCCTACCGCCCGGCCGGACCGATATGCCGGACGCGAATGAAGGCGGAGCCGCCGCATCGGTTCTCCGCCCGATCGAGATTGAGGACACCGCTGAATGCGACTGGTTCCGGAACGATCCCTGCGCGCCTCCCGCCACCGCGGGCTGGCCATCGCGGCGCTGGCGCTGGTGGCGCTCACCGCCGGCCCTGCCTATGCCCAACGCGAGGACCAGGGCCTGCAGCTCGGCTGCGCGAACGACTATTTCCGCCTCTGCGCCGGCGTCGATCCGAACAGCCAGGACGCGGATCGCTGCATGATGCGCAACCGCAAGCGCCTGTCGCCGGAATGCCGCTCGGCGATCGGCGACTACGACAAGCGCACGGGCAGCAAGTCTCTGTCCGACGATTGAGCCGGCATCCGGTCGCGATGTCCGCCGTTGGCGAGGGGCGTTTGCAATGAGCCTGACCGTCGCGGTTCAGATGGACCCGATCCAGAATATCCGGATCGCGGGTGACACCACCTTCGCCCTGCTGCTGGAGGCCCAGCGGCGGGGGCATACGCTCGTGCACTACACGCCCGACCGGCTCTCGATGCAGGGTCGGCGCGTGACCGCCCGGGTCGAGCGCCTGACCGTGCAGGACGTCGAGGGCGCGCACTACACCCTGGCGCCGCCGGAGCGCATCGACCTCGCGGAGGCCGACGTGGTGCTGATGCGCCAGGATCCGCCCTTCGACATGGCCTACATCACGGCCACCCACATGCTGGAGCGGATCCATCCGGAGACGCTCGTGGTCAACGACCCCTTCGAGGTGCGCAACGCACCCGAGAAGCTCTTCGTCCTCGACTTCCCGGAGCTGATGCCGCCGACCCTGATCAGCCGCGACAGGGCGGAGATCGAGGCCTTCCGGCTGGAGCACGGCACGGTGGCGATGAAACCGCTCCACGGTCATGGCGGCGCGGCCGTGTTCAAGGTGACCGAGACGGATCCGAACTTCGGCTCGATGTTCGACCTGTTCGCCACGACCTTCCGGGAGGCCTGGGTGGTGCAGCGCTACCTCGACCGGGTGACGGAGGGGGACAAGCGCATCATCCTGATCGACGGTGTCGCCATGGGGGCGGTCAACCGCGTCCCGGCCGCCAACGACATCCGCTCCAACATGGTCCGCGGCGGCGCGGCCTCGGCGTCCGAACTGACCGAGCGTGAGCGCGAGATCTGCGCCACGATCGGTCCGGAACTCGCGCGCCGCGGCCTGATCCTGGTGGGAATCGACGTGATCGACGGGCATCTGACCGAGATCAACGTCACGTCTCCCACCGGCATCCGGGCGATCAAGCGGCTCGGCGGCCCGGACCTGTCGGTCGCCGTCTGGGATGCGATCGAGGCGCGGATCGCGGCGCGCAAGGGCGTGTAACGGCACCGGCTTCCGTCTCGATCCCATCGGCTCCCACCCGCGACGCGCCTGACGCCGCCCGGACCGCTCCGCGGCGCGGGCCGGGACGGGGGGTCCACGAAGGCTGCGACGCTCAGGTTTCCGCCCGCGGCGTCGCACTGAGTTCGGCCCAGTCGAACTCTTCCTCCAGCAGGAAATAGGCGTCGTCCCCGATCCGGCCTGTTTGGCGAAGGGACAGGACCGTGTCGCGGGCGGCCTCGACCGCCCGGCGCCGGGCGGCGTCCGCCGGCAGGCTCTCCGGTGCCCGGCCTTCCTCGTGCTCCTCGGCCTCGACCAGCGCCGCGCGGAACTCGGCCCGCAGCGCGTCGGTCGCCGGCGCGTCGTCCGAGTCCGTCAGGCTGTCGAGGGCGGCCTTGTAGGCCGCTGCCCGGGCGCGGCCGGTCTCGCGCCCCACCGGGTCGTCGTCCTCCAGCTTCAGACAGGCGAGCACCGGGCGCAGGGTCAGGCCCTGGACGATCAGCGTGGCCAGCACAGTGAAGAAGGCGGCGAACACCACGAGGTCCCGGTGGGGGAACGCGGCGGGCAGCGCCAGGGCGGCCGCCACCGTGACGATCCCGCGCATCCCCGCCCACGAGAGGGCGAGCCCGGGTCCGAGCCGCGCCGGTGCGCCCGCCTGCCGGAGGCCGAGGCCGCGGATCCCTGTGGTCGGCAGAACCCAGGCGATACGGGTCACCACCACGGTCGCGAAGGTCGCGCACGCGAGGATCAGGGCCTGCCACGCATCCGGGCCCGTCAGCCGGTCCCGGATCGGGTCGATCTGGATGCCGATCAGGACGAAGGCCAGGACGTTGAGCACGAACACCGCCGTGTCCCAGACCGCGTAGGAGATCACCCGAGCCCGGGGCGCCGTCACGCCCGGCGCCCGGCGGGCGACCGTCACCGCGAAGGTCACGATGGTCAGGACTCCCGAGAGTTCCAGCCGCTCCGCGGCGAGCCAGATTCCGAAGGCGCCGACGAACTGCATCACGATCGCGCTCGCCGGGTCCGTGACGCGCCGGGTCAGCGCGACGAAGAGCAGACCCAGGACGGGTCCGACGGCGAGGCTCGCCACGACGCCCAGCAGGAATGCCGGCGCCACCTCGGCGGGATGGAAGGTCCCGGCCATCGCGGCCGCCACGCCGAGCCGGTAGATCAGCAGCGAGGCCGCATCGTTGAGCAGGCTCTCGCCGCGCAGGATCGTGGCGAGCCGGTGGGGCATCGGCGCGTGCTTGAGCACCGCCAGCGCCGCCACCGCGTCCGGCGGCGCCACCACGGCACCGAGCACGATGCAGGCGGACAGCGGCATGTCCGGCACGATCAGCCGCGCCACGACTGCGACGGCGAGCGTGGTCACCGCCACCGCGCCGACCGCGAGCCCCAGCACCGCGCGCCAGCTCTCCTTCAGATCCCGCACGGAGGCATCGAATCCGGCATCGAGCAGGACCGGGGCGAGGAACAGCGCCAGCGCCAGCTCGGGATCGAGCCGCAGGTTGGGCACGCCGGGCACGAAGGCGAGGCCGACGCCCCCAAGGGCCAGGAAGGCCGGATAGGGGGCGCCCAGGCGGCGCGCCAGACCGGCCAGGAGGACGGCGCCGAACATGACGCCGACGACCCACTCGAAGATCAACATGCCTTTGAAAGAGGCGGGGTCCTGGGAGCGTTCCCTGTCGAGCCGTCGCAGGCCGGCGCGGACGGGCGCTCAGTACTGCACGGTGGCGCGCACGCCCAGGACCGCGGCGTTGCGCAGGCGGCGCCCGTCCGGCCCGGCGATGCCGCCGCCCGGACGGATGACGTATTGCGCGTCCGGTTGCACCGTGAAGCCCGGCACGACGACGGCCTGATAGGTCGCCTCGATCACCGCCTCGGCGCGGCGCCGGGGCATCGGCATCCCCGCGTAGAGGATCGTGTCCCGGTCGGCCCGCTGAGCATCGTCGCTGATGCGGGCGTAGGCAAAGCTCACCCCGACCGTGTCGTCGTCGCGCCCGTCGACCAGGCCCTTGTAGGCGAGCCCGGTATCCACATAGGCGTCGATGAGGCTGGAGCGGGTCGGCGACCACGCGGCGCGCACGAAGAAGCCCACGCCCTCGTCGTCCTTGCCGGTCTCCCGGTAGAGGGTCTGGTCGTAGATCGCGTAGAGGCCGGCATTGCCCCGCACCGGCCGGCCGATCCCGGAGGCGTTCGGGTCGGCGAGCGGCACGCCGGTAATGTCGAAGCGCAGGCTGTCGAACCGGCCGAAATGCTGCCAGCCGCCGAGGGTGATGTCGCCCGGCAGGCCCTTCGATCCGGGGGCGATGTTGTACGCGTAGGTCGCCTCGGCGATGACCAGGGCCGGGTCGCGGAGGCGGAAATTCGTCCCCGTCCGGTCGAGGCGCTGCGCCTCCGGATCCTGCCCAGGCCGGTTGGCGCCGGCGGGATCGCCGTCGTAGAGCCCGACCTGGAGGGAAAAGCCGTTGCCCGGCACGTACTTGGCCCGGATCGCAGGCGCCGCCAGGGGATAGGCCGGCCCGCCGCTCGGCAGGTCGAGCCCGGTGATGGCCGGCCAACCGAAGGTGGAGTTCACGAACAGGGTCGCGGTCTGGCTGACGAAGAACTCGGTGTCGGCGGCCTGCTGGCCGATCCGGAGTCCGAGCTGACCGTCCATCAGGCTCTGGTCGAGCCAGAGCACGTAGAGCCGGCTCGCGGGCAAAGCCTCGATGACGCTCGTGGTCAGGAGGTTGCCGACATAGTAGCGCGACAGGCCGGTCCCGTGGATGAAATAGGCGTTGGCGTGGACCGTCGCCCCCTGCCAGCCGACGAGCCGGTCGAGGTCGAGGTTGAGCCGCAGGTTGAGGCGATCCTCCGCGATCGCCCCCTGCCGGACGCCGCCGACCGGGTTGCCGAAGATGTCGGCGACGTAGGTCAGGCTGTACTCGATGCCGCGGGCCTTCAGCGCGGGGCGAAGCCCGAGGGGATCGCCCAGCGGGCCGAGGGAGGGCTCGATGGAGCGGACGTAGCCACCGGAGGCCTGGCTGGTCGATTCGGGCTGCGAGACCGAGATGCGCGGGTCCGCGCCGGCACCTTCGAAAACGGTCCGGGTCCGCTGCTGGGCCGCGGCGGGCACGGCGCACAGGCCGAGGCCGAACGCGATCCAGGGTGGCAGCTTGCAGATCATCGGCCGCGTCTGAGCGACAGTACGCCGGCAGCATAGCATGGCGCGGTGCCGGTACGCGTCCCGGCCTTTGCAGGATGCACAGGCTCGCCTAACCCTGGAACCGGTACACCACAGGACCGCCGATGCCCGAGACACCCGTCTTCACCACCGCCGCCGTCGCCGCACCCCACATCCTCGCCGCCCAGGCCGGTCAGACGGTGCTGGCCCAGGGCGGTAATGCCATCGAGGCGATGGTGGCGATGGCTGCCTCCATCGCGGTGGTCTACCCGCACATGAACGGGATCGGCGGCGACGGCTTCTGGCTGGTGCGCGAGCGCGGCGGCCGGGTGCGCGGCATCGAGGCCTGCGGCCCGGCCGGGCGCCTCGCCACGATCCAGCGCTACCGCGAGAAGGACTACGACGCGATTCCCGCGCGCGGGCCGGACGCGATGGTGACGGTGGCCGGCGCCATCGGTGGCTGGCGCCTCGCCCTGGAGCTGGCCCGGGCGCTCGGAGGCCGCCTGCCCCTGGAGACGCTGCTCGCCGACGCGATCGGGCAGGCGCGCAACGGCGTGGCGGTCTCACCCTCGGAGGCGCGCTACGTGCCCCAGGAACTCGACACGCTCCACGACGCCCCGAATTTTGCCGCGACGTTCCTGAAGGACGGCAAGCCCTATCCGGCCGGCGAGGTCCGGACACTGCCGCGGCTCGCCGCCACCCTGGAGCAGCTCGCCCATGCGGGCCTCGGCGACTTCTACCGCGGCGATATCGGCCGGGAGATCGCCGCCGATCTGGAGCGGCTCGGCGCGCCGGTGACGCGGGCCGATCTTGAGACCGTCGCGGCGGTGGAGCGGGCGCCGCTTTCGATCCGGCGGCGCGACGCGACGCTGTACAATTTCCCACCCCCGACCCAAGGGCTCGCCGCGCTCCTGATCCTCGGCGTCTTCGACCGGCTCGCCATCGCCGAGCCGGAGAGCACGGCCCACTATCACGGCCTGATCGAGGCGACGAAGCGGGCCTTCGCGATCCGCGACCGGGTGGTGACCGATTTCAGCCGCCTGCGGCACGATCCCGCCGCCTTCCTGACGCCGGAGCACCTCGCCCGGGAGGCGGCCCTGATCGATATGCGCCGCGCCGCCCGGGTGCCCCTGCCCGATCCGGGCCACGGCGACACGGTCTGGATGGGGGCGATCGACAAGGACGGGCTCGCCGTCTCCTACATCCAGTCGGTGTACTGGGAGTACGGCTCGGGCGCGGTCCTGCCGGCCACCGGGATCTGCTGGCAGAACCGGGGCATGTCGTTCTCTCTGGACCCAAAGGCCGTGAATCCGCTGGAGCCGGGCCGGCGCCCGTTCCACACCCTGATCCCGGCGCTCGCCGCCTTCGACGACGGTCGGGTGATGAGCTACGGCAGCATGGGCGGCGACGGGCAGCCGCAATTCCAGGCCCAGATCTTCAGCCGCTACGCCGATTACGGGATGTCGGTGGCGGATGCCGTTGATGCCCCGCGCCTGCTCTACGGACGAACCTGGGGTGCGCCCTCCCTCAGCGTGAAGGTCGAGGACCGGTTCGATCCGGCCTGCATCGCGGCCCTCGACCGCCTCGGCCACGAGATCGAGGAGCTGGGCGGCCCCTACATCGACTCGCTGGGCCATGCCGGCATGCTGGTTCGCCACGCGCGCAACGGACGCATCGAGGCGACCCACGATCCGCGCTCGGACGGCGGCGCGCTGGGCCTCTGAACCGGCATCCGCCGCCATCGCCGGCATACCGTCACCGCTGCGTGCGATGACGGTATGCCGGACCTCAGCCCGCCTGCACGAGCCAGCAGGCGGCGCGCAGTCGCACCGAACCGTCCTGGGCGTGCCGGCGCAGGGCCTCGCTGACCGCCGCCTCCGCCCGCGACCGCAGGTCCGGCGCGGCCTCGCGGACGAGGTGGGAACTGGGGCCGAGGTTCAGGGAAACATGGGTCGCCGCCGCGATGGCCGCCGCATCGGTCTCGCCCTGTCCGAGCACGATATCTCGGTCCACCGCATCGCAGGTGACGTCCGCGAAGCCGGCGCCGCGCAGCAGTGCGACCATGGGGCCGGCGTCGGCGAAGCGGAACGGACCCGGCGTGTCCGGCTGCGGCGGCGGCGGGATTTCGGCCAGGAGCGGCAGCACCGCCTCGCGCGGCACGCTCACCCACAGGTTCTCCGGCAGAGTCCGCCAGCACAGGAAGGTCAGCCGGCCCCCCGGCGTCAGCATCCGGCGCACGTTGGCGAAGGCGCGGGCCGAATCCGGGAAGAACATCACGCCGAATCGCGAGAGCACCTGATCGAAACGGCCGAGATCGGCCGTCTCGACGTCGGCCTCGATGAACTGGACCGGGGCGGCGCCGGGCGCCTCCGCCGCCGCGCGGTCCCGCCCGACGGCCAGCAGGGGGGCTGAGATGTCGGCGCCGGTCACGCGGCCGCCGGCCCCGACCCGGCGCGCGGCCTCCAGGGTGGTCGCCCCCGCGCCGCAGCCGATGTCGAGGACGGACGCGCCGTGGCGCAGCGGCAGCCGCGCGAACAACGCCTCCGTCAGCGGGACGAACATCGTGTCGAGCACCGCTTGGTTACGCGCCCAACGTGTGCCGACCTCGCCGTTCCAGTACTCGGTCTGGGTGATGCCGCCCGCCATTACCGCTCCTCCGTCAGGCCGTGGTCGCGGCCACCGACAGCTCGGGCTTGTGGTTCAGGGTCTGAAACACCACGCAGTAGCGCTCCGTCAGCTTCAGAAGCTGCGCCAGCTTGTCCTCCGGCGCATCGGTGTCGAGTTCGAAGAACAGGCGGATGCTGCGGAAGCCCACCGGCGCCTCCTTGTCGACCCCGAGGGTGCCGCGGAAGTCGAGGTCGCCCTCGGCGCTGACCGTGCCCGACCGCAGCGGGATCTCCAGGGCGGTCGCCACCGCCTTGAGCGTCACGCCCGCGCAGGCGACCAGGGCCTCCAGCAGCATGTCGCCCGAGCACAGCTCCGCGCCCGAACCGCCGGTCGCCGGATGGAGCCCGGCCTCCGCGATGGCCCGGCCGGTCTCGACCTTGCAGGCGATCTTGGTGTCGTCGAGGGTGCCCTTGGCCTTCAGGGTGATGACCGCGGCATCCGGCGCATCGCGGTACTTGTCCTTGATCGGAGCCTGGAGGGCTCGCAGCGCGCTGGCATCCATGGGCGTCGTCCTCTCGATCCCGGGTCTCACCCGCTCATCGTCGACGGGCTTGCAGGGCGCAGCGCGCCCCGTCAGGGGGGTCTGGTATAGGTGCGGGCGCGGCGGACGGGAAGCGCGGTCAGGCGCGCCCGGTGAGCCGCGCCACGGCATCGGCCAGGGCATCGACCTGCGCCTCTTCGTGGGCTGCCGAGAAGGCTACCCGCAGCCGGGCCGTTCCGTCCGGTACCGTCGGCGGCCGGATCGCCACCACCAGGAATCCGGCGGCCTCCAGGGCCGCCGAGATGGCGAGCGCCTCCTGCGCCGCGCCGACCAGCACCGGCACGACCGCGCTCTCGGCCTCCGGGAGATCCAGGCGGGCGGTGAAGCGCCGGGCCAGGGCGAGCGGGCGGGCGCGCCGCACAGGCTCGGCCTCCAGGATGGTCAGCGCCTCCAGGGCGGCGGCGGCCGAGGCCGGGGGGAGCCCGGTGGTGTAGACGAAGCTGCGGGCACGGCTCGTCATTAGGTCGATCACGGGCCGTGACGCACAGAGATAGCCGCCGTACGACCCCAGCGCCTTTGACAGCGTGCCCATCTCCAGCGGTGCCCGCGGTCCGTCCTCGACCACGCCGATGCCGTGGGCGTCGTCCACCAGCGTCCAGGCATCGAAGCTCTCCGCGACGCCCAGGATGTCGCCGAGGGGCGCCCGGTCTCCGTCCATGCTGAAGACACGCTCGGTGAGGACGAGGGCGCGCCCGTGCCCGGACCGGTGCTCCGCGAGCTGCGCCGCGAGGTCGCCGGGATCGTTGTGGCGGAAGGTCAGCACCCGCGCGCCCGACAGCCGCGCCCCGGCCCACATGCAGGCGTGGGACAGCGCGTCCAGCAGGACGAGGTCGCCGCGCCCGGCGAGCGCCGGGGTGATCCCGAGATTGGCGAGGTAGCCGCTGCCGAAAACGAGGGCGGCCTCCTGTCCCTTGTGGCGGGCGAGCCGCTCCTCCAGCGCCCCGAGATAGGGATGGTCGCCGGTCACGAGCCGCGACCCGCCGGCGCCCGCACCGTGCGCCGCCGCGGCGTCCTGAGCCGCCGCGATCACGCGAGGATGGTGGGACAGGCCGAGATAGTCGTTGCACGAGAAGGAGACGAGCGCCCTGCCCTGCCGGGTCGCCGCGGCGTCGGGGCCGCGCTCGGTCGGCACCAGCCGGCGTCGCAGGCTGCCGGCTTCCAGGGCGTTGAGTTTCCCGCGGGCGAAGGTGTCGAGGCTGTCCATCAGGCTGCGGATGGGAGCCGCCGCGCCGGCAAAGTCAAGCGGCGTGCGCCGAACCCTTGACCGCCGTCCGAGGCCCTCCCATTCCGGATCCATGACCTCCGACACGCCCGCGCGCCACCTCTGGCGGCCCTATACGCAGATGCGCTCGGCCGCCCAGCCCCTGGAGGCCGTGGCAACCCACGGCACCCGCATCGTCCTCGCCGACGGGCGCGAGCTGGTGGATGGCATCGCGTCCTGGTGGACGGCGGTTCACGGTTACAATCACCCGCGCATTGCCGGCGCCGTGGCCGACCAGCTCGCGCGCATGCCCCACGTGATGTTCGGCGGCCTGACCCATGCGCCTGCCGAGCGGCTCGCGACGCGCCTTGCCACCCTGTTGCCGGGCGACCTCGACCACGTCTTCCTCAGCGATTCGGGGTCGGTCGCCGTGGAGGTCGCGCTCAAGATGGCGGCGCAGATGTGGATCAACCGCGGGGTGACCGGCCGAACGCGGGTACTGGCGTTCCGCGGCGGCTATCACGGCGACACGATGGGGGCGATGTCGGTCTGCGACCCCGAGGAGGGCATGCATCGCCGCTTCGGTGCCTACCTGCCCACGCAGCTCTTCTGCGACCTGCCGCGAACGGCTGCGGAAACCGCGGCGCTGGACGCCGCGCTTGCGGCCCACCGCGAGACCCTGGCCGCCGTGATCGTCGAGCCGCTGGTCCAGGGCGCCGGCGGGATGCGGACGCATCCGCCGGAGGTGCTTGCGACCGTCGCCCGGCTCGTGCGCCGCCACGGCCTGCCGCTCATCGTCGACGAGATCTTCACCGGCTTCGGCCGGACGGGAAGCCTGTTCGCCTGCGAGCAGGCCGGGATCGTCCCCGACATCCTCTGCCTCTCGAAGGCCCTCACCGGCGGCACGATGGCGCTCGCCGCCACCGTGGCCCGCACGGAGGTGTTCGAGGCGTTCTGGTCGGAGGATCCCGCAGCCGCGCTGATGCACGGCCCGACCTTCATGGCCAATCCCCTCGCCTGCGCGGCGGCCAATGCCAGCCTCGACCTGTTCGAGAGCGAGCCGCGGCTGACCCAGGCGCGCGCGATCGAAAGCCGGCTCGCCGAGGGGCTGGAGCCCCTGCGGCGGCTGGCCGGGGTTGCCGACGTCCGGATCCTCGGCGCCATCGGGGCCGTGCAGTTCACCGAGGTCCCGGACCTCTCGGCCCTGAAGGCTGCCTTCCTCGCCCGCGGCGTCTGGGTACGGCCGTTCGGGGACATCGTCTATCTCACCCCCGCCCTCACGATCGCGGCGGCGGAGCTCGACCGTCTCGTGGAGGCGGTCGCCGCCGTCGTGACCGAACGGACGTCCGCTTCGGCCCGATGACTTCGGCTCGGTGACCGCGCGCTCGACAAGCCCGCGCGCGCGCCTCCGCACAGGCCTGCAACCCGGGACCGTTTCTACCGTTGGGCCTACGGCTGAAGACGCGTGCGGCGGCCCTCGCGGCCGCACGCTGCCTGAGGGAGTACACAGTGGCGAGCGAGCAGACGGGTTCGAGCGGCGATCGGCCGGTAATCCTCCTCGTCGAGGACGAGGCGCTGACGATCATGGACCTCGGGGACGTGCTGGAGGAGGGCGGCTACGACACCGTGCAATGCGCCTCCGCGGAGCGGGCACTCAGCATCCTTCAGGCCCGCCCGGACATCTGCGGGCTGGTCACCGACGTGCAGCTCTCGGGCAAGACCGATGGGTTCGACCTCGCGAGTTCGGTCGCCGAGGCGCGGCCGCAGCTGCCGATCCTGATCGTGTCCGGGCGCGCGGCCCCGGATCCGGACCGCATGCCCGAGCGTGCGGAGTTCATCGCCCGCCCCTGTACCGGCGAAGACATCCTGGACCGACTGCAGCGCCTCATGCACTGCTGAGCGGCGATCCGCGCCAGTCCCGTCATCGCAGCGTCACCGGTCAGCGCCACAGCGTCCCGGGCGGCCGCATGATGGGGGTGGACGGTGCAGATTCAGGATCGTCCGGCGGCCGCCGGCACTAACGCGGGCGCTCCGGTGGGCGACAAGCAGAAGCGCGATCAGCAGGATGAGGCGGTGGCCGTGCTCGGCCTCGCATCCAAGAAGATGCGGCCGCCCGGCGTGCGCAGCGTCGGCTGGGCGCTCGTCCAGGCCGCACGCCTGCATCGCGCCCGCACCGGCGACCGCCTGGCCAAGCTCGGCCTGTTCGCCGGGCAGGAGCAGGTGGTGCAGGCGCTCGCCGCCGCCGGCACGATGACCATGGGCGACCTCGCCGCGCTGCTGCGTGTCCGCCCGCCCACGGCTTCGAAGACCGTGACGCGCCTCGCAGCCCTCGGCATCGTCGAGCGCCGGGCGGAATCGGGCGACGGGCGCGTAGTCCGGGTGCAGCTCACGGAGGCGGGTCTGGCCAAGGCCGAGGCGATCGAGCGCATTCAGGAAGAGGTCGAGGCCGAGTTGCTCGACCACCTCGACAAGACCGACCGGCGGCGCCTTCGCAAGCTCCTGCGCAAGGCTGCCCGCGGCCTCGCCGAAGCGGCCGGTGCCTCCGGTCAGGCGACCGAGGCGGATGCCGAGATCGAGGCCGAGGACGAAGCCGAGGCGCTGGCGACCTGACCGACCGGCTCAGGCTGCCCTGCGCCATGCGGGGAACGGATCCGGGAGGTCGCGGGACGGCGCGGGATCGAATGGCTCCTGATCGGCGCCCGGCCCGATCAGGCAGGCGTCCAGTGCGGCGGTGAGCGCGCCGCGGTCCATGCCGGTCCCGATGAAGACCAGTTCCTGGCACCGATCGCCCGAGACTGCGCTACAGACATCCTGCAGCCGCGCCTGGAGCTCGGGCGCCTCCGGCCAGCGCCGCCGCGGCACCGCCGACCGCCAGAACCCCATCGCCGAGACCCGCGCCACGGCGCCCGCCAGGGAAAACTCGCCGACCCAGTCCGGCCGCGTCGCCAGCCTGAAAATGGCCCTTGGCCCGGATCAGGCCCGGCCAGGTGGCGTTGACGAAGGCGTTGAAGCGTTCCGGGTCGATGGGCCGCCAGTTGCGATAGACGAACGACGCGATGCCGTATTCCTCGGTCTCCCGGACGTGCTCCTGCGCGCCGGACAGCTCCCTGAACCAGAGCGGGTGCTGCTGCGCCGCCTCCGCGTCGAACAGCCCGGTATCGAGGATCTCGGATAGCGGCGCGCGCCCGTGCTCGGTCTCGAGGATGCGGGCATCGGCGTTCAGCCCGCGCCTCACCGAGCGCACCAGGGCGAGGTGATCGGCGGCGACGTCCCGCGCCTTGTTGATCACCACCACGTCGGCGAACTCGATCTGCTCCACCAGCAGCTCCACGAGCGCCCGGGTATCCTCGGCGCCGGCGGTCTCGCCGCGCTCGCGCAGGAAGGCGGCCGAGCCGTAATCCTTCAGGAGGTTCACCGCATCGACGACGGCCACCATCGTGTCGAGCCGGGCGAGGTCCGACAGGGAGCGCCCGTCCTCGTCGCGGAACGAGAAGGCCGCGGCGATCGGCAGGGGCTCGGCGATGCCCGTCCCCTCGATCAGCAGGTAGTCGGACCGGCCCGCCTCCGACAGGCGGCGGACTTCCGCAAGGAGGTCGTCGCGCAGGGTGCAGCAGATGCAGCCGTCGGTCATCTCGACGAGCGGCTCGTCGGTCCGCGACAGGTCCGCGCCACCCGCCTGCACGAGGTCGGCGTCGAAGTTCACGTCGCTCAGGTGTCGACGATCACGGCGACCCGACGGCCGCCGCATGACACTCTCGTCGCTCCGAGGAACGTTGTTGCAACGATGTAACGTTTCCTGTCTGCGTCGGAGGGCTGGTGGATTTGGCCTTGCGCGAAGGCGCCGCGCCGCAACAATGAAACGATATAACACTGTGTGAGTCTCGATGTCTCCCTCGCGTCGCTTCGGTTTGCTCGCCGGCACGGTCCTGTCCTCGACCGTCTGCGCCTGTCTCACGGTCACCTCCGCGGCTCGTGCCCAGCAGGCCGTCGCCCTCGACGAGATCAGCGTCACGAGCCCGAGCCCGATCCAGGCACCCCGCCCCGGGCCGGCCGCGGATCCCGCGGCTCCAACCGGGATCCTGCCTGTGGCGACCAACACGTTCTCGCCGGTCACCGTGGTGACGCAGGATCAGATCGCCCGCGATCAGCCCCGGACCCTGGGCGACGCCCTGTTCGACCGTCCGGGCATCTCGGGGACGAGCTACGCGCCGGGCGCGGCTTCGCGACCGATCATCCGCGGCCTCGACAACGTCCGCGTGCGGATCCAGGAGAACGGCATCGTCAACGGCGGCGTGTCCGACCTGGGCGAGGATCACGCCGTCCCGGTGAACCCGCTGGTCGCCGACAGGATCGAGGTGATCCGCGGACCCGCGACCCTGCGCTACGGCTCGGGTGCCATCGGCGGTGTCGTTTCGGCCGACAACAACCGGGTGCCGACCTTCATCCCGGCGAACGGCGTGCAGGGGCAGGTGACCAGCGGATTCTCCAGCGTGGATAACGGCCGGCTGGGCGCCGCCACGGTGGATGCCGGCGGCGACGGCGTCGCGGTCCACGCCGACGGTTTCAGGACCGCCAACGACAGCTACGCGATCCCCGGTGGCATCCAGCGGAATTCCTACAACGAGTCTCAGGGCGGCGCGGTCGGCATCTCGGCGATCGGCGACCGTGGCTTCGTCGGCATCTCCGTCAGCCACTACGACGCGATCTACGCGATCCCCGGCGGCGTCGCCGAGCAGGACCGGACGCGCCTCACCCCGAACCAGGACCGGGTCCTGTCGCGGGGTGAGTACCGCCCCCTCGACGGACCCTTCGAGGTGATCCGCTACTGGGCCGGCTACTCGGTCTATCGTCACAACGAGATCGGGATCGGCGGGGACGGGATCGAGGGCGTCCAGGCGATCTTCAAGAACCGCGAGGCCGAGGGGCGCCTGGAACTGCAGCACGTCCCGGTCTTCACGGCGCTCGGCAAGCTCACCGGTGCGCTGGGCTTCCAGTCGGACCGGCGCGTGATCAACACGCAGCTCGAATCGTTCCTGCCGAAGACGGAGACCCGCGCCAACGCGGTCTACCTGTTCGAGGAGCTTGAGCTGCGCCCGGGCACGCGCCTCCAGGCGGCCGGGCGCTACGAGGTCGACCGGCTGTCGAGTACGGCCGCCCAGTTCCCCGCGGACTACGTGCCGGTCGACGGCCAGGAGCCGTTCCAGTACGCGCGGACCCGGCGCTTCGCCCCGAAGAGCGCCAGCATCGGCGCCCTGCAGGATCTGCCCTACGGCTTCGTGGCGAGCCTGACCGGCTCCTATGTCGAGCGCGGACCCACGGGCTACGAGCTGTTCTCGCAGGGGCCGCACGACGCCACCGCGACCTTCGAGATCGGCAACCCGAACCTCAAGAAGGAGCGCGCCCGGACCGTCGAGGCCAGCATCCGCCGGGCCGAGGGACCCTTCCGCCTCGATGCGACCGGCTACTTCACGCGCTATACTGGCTTCATCTACCGCAACTACACGGGGCTCACCTGCGACGATGACTTCGCCTCCTGCGGCGTCGGCTCCGACAACAGGCAGATCGTCTACCAGCAGCAGAACGCTACCTTCTACGGCGCCGAGATCATCGGCCAGTACGACCTCGTGCCGGTTGGCAATGGCTTCGCCGGCATCGAGGCGCAGTTCGACTTCGTCCGCGCCCAGTTCGACAACGGCGCGAACGTGCCGCGCATCCCGCCTTACCGGGTCGGCGGCGGCGTCTATCTGCGGGCCGACGGGTGGTTTGCGCGCGTGAACCTGCTCCACGCCTTCAGCCATGACGCCACGGCAGTGTACGAGACGCCGACGCCCGGCTACGACGACCTGCGCGCCGAGCTGAGCTACACCAAGGCGGTCGATCCCAAGGTCTACGGGGCGAGCGCGATCACCCTCGGGGTCCAGGGCCGCAACCTCCTGAACGACGACATCCGCAATTCGACGTCCTTCAAAAAGGACGAGATCCTGCTGCCGGGGCGGAACGTGCGGCTGTTCCTGACGGCGCGGTTCTGAGGGGCCGCGTCGGTCATCGAGGTTTCTGAGCCGGCAGGCCGCGGCGCAGCCTACGCCAGCCCGCGACGATCCCCGTCACGGCGATCCCGGCGGCCAGGAGGTTCAGAGTCCACTGGGCCGCGTCGTGGAGCGGCCGGTTTCGGGTGAGCCCGGGCAGGTCGAGGCGGTGCGCGGCGTCGAACAGCCAGCGGTTGACCCGGCCCGAGCGATCCAGGCGCTGGAGAAGGGTCCCGTCCCGCGGATCGACGTGGAGCCAGGTGGCGTCCGGGTCGCCGAACCGCAGGCGCAGCACCGGGAGCGGGCGCGGATCGGACCCGTGCGGGTACCAGTAAAGGTCGTAGGCACTCAGGCGCTCCGCCGCGCGCAACGCGCCGCCGGGCAGCGCCGGGGCTGCGGCCCGCGCGATCGCGGCGGCAT
>NZ_JBFULS010000021.1:0-8443 GCF_054049775.1 Methylobacterium sp. P5_C11
GGTAGAGCGCGGCGTCTTCGGTCCCATCGCCGCGTCATGCACGAAGGCTCGCTTACGCCACTTCGCGACTGTCTTGGGGTTCAGTCCATGCTGGGCGGCAAGATCTTTGAGCGGAGCTTTCGATCGCTGTAGCGTTGCTCTGACCGCGTGCGTGGTCGTGGCGCAGCCGTGAAGAACCTGTCCCATAACGCCTCCCGGTGTGCGGCGGTTACAGCTAAATTGATGCCACCACACCGCGGGACTGCACAGTTAGGCACCGAGCGCGGCCTTGCCGGCGGCGGTGTGGACGGCGTCGGCCTGAGGCCAATGGATGCGGGCGCAGAGCACGTCGCGCAGGTGGCGCTCCAGCGGGTTCGCCCGCGAGAGGCCGGCATTGCCGCACAGTTCCGCGGCACGCTGCACGGCGGCGATGGCGCCCTCCGTCACCGTCAGCTTCACGAAGCCGGCTTCCCGCGGCGCCGGGGGATGCCCCGCATCGACCTCTGCGGCGAGGCCGGTGACGAGGCGCGCGTTGACAGCGAGCAGGCGCTCGTTCTCGCCGACCGCTTCCTGGAAGCGCGGCAGGCTCGCGAGCGGCGCCCCGAGGCTGCCCGGCACGCGCTCGCGCAGGTAGCGGACGAACCAATCCTGTGCCGCCCGCGCGACCCCGTCGTAGAGAGCCGACAAGAGAGTGCAGCTCCAGGCCTGCTGCCACGGGTCGGGGCGCCATTCGCCCGGAGCGCGCAGATCCAGGGCGAAATCGGCGGGAACCCACACGTCTTCGAGCACCACGTCGTGGCTGCCCGAAGCGCGCAGTCCCAGATGGTCCCAGCTTTCCTCGATGCGCATGCCCGGCGCGTCGAAGGGAACGAGAACGTTGCCCGTGCGCGGGTGGGCTTCGTCGGTGCGGACGAAGACGACGCCGTAGGCCAGGCCGGGCGCCCCGGTCGAGCAGATCTTCCGGCCGGCGATGCGCCAGCCCTTGCCGTCCCGGCTGGCGACGGTCGCGGGCAGGCCGCCCCGCGAGGGTGTCCCAAGCTCCGGCTCGACCCGCAGGGCGTTGATCAGAGCGCCCGCGGCGACGGCCTCCTCGCCCACCTTGTCCGCGACCCCGCGGGACCAAGCCGAGTCGGGCCTATGGATCAGGGCATGCTGGAGAAGCTGCATCGACAGGACAAGTGCCGTCGCTGGATCACCGCGGCCGATGGCGCCCACCACCTCGGCGGCCCGTGCGAGCCCAGCTCCACCGCCCCCGAGGCGCCTCGGCACCGTGAGCCCGAGAAGCCCGGCCTCGCGCAGGTCGGCGATGCTGTCGTGCGGGAAGGATCCCGTCCGATCGTACCCGACGGCCCGTCCGGCGAAGGTCTCGGTGAGGGCACTGGCTATGTCGGTGGGCGGGACGGCGACGGTCATGGACGATAATCGTCCACTCCGCGGCGTCGCGGGTCAACGAAAGCTTATTCCGTTTTTCTCAAACGCGGGAAGACAAACTCGTCCACCCGCGGCGAAAATGGGAAAAAGCGTTTCGTTGACTTGGCATTCACCGTAATGAATAGTTTGTGGGCCGATTCCGCAGAGGACGGGCACTTTCAAAATACGAGCGTGCGGATGCCGTACGGCCGTGGGGCCGGATCGATGGCACGCGCGTCCATGCTCTGCGCCGTGTGCACCAAGGAGATCCTGTCGACATGAGCGACGAGCCCTCAAGTCCGGGCGGCATCCGATCCGGCGGCCTGCCCTCGCGTCGCCTACTGCTGCGGACCGGCGCGGCCGCCGTAGCAATGCCCTTTGGCCTTGGGCTCGGTACCGGGCGCGCGTGGGCGCCGGGTCCATCCGCGCTCTTCGATCCTGGCCCGCTCTGCCGGCCGGCGGCGGCCGAAGGGCCGTCCGGTCCGCTGCGGCCGATCAAGCTTGCCTGGAACGCCTCGGCCATCTGCACCGCGGCAGCGCCGCTCGCCAAGGAGCGAGGCATTTTTGCCAAGCACGGCCTCGAGGTCGAGTTCGTGAATTTCGGCGGCTCGACCGAGGCGCTGCTGGAGGCCATCGCCACCGGCAAGGCCGATGCCGGCATCGGCATGGCGCTGCGATGGCTGAAGCCCTTGGAGCAGGGCTTCGACGTGAAGATCACGGCCGGACTGCACGGAGGCTGCCTCCGTCTCCTGGGCTCGAAGGCCGCCGGAATCACCGAGGTCGGCGCCCTCAAGGGCAAGACCATCGCGATCAGCGATCAGGCAAGCCCGGCCAAAAACTTCTTCGGCCTCGTCCTCGCCAAGGCCGGAATCGACCCGGAGAACGGGGTCGAGTGGCGGCAGTATCCAGCCGACCTCCTGAACCTTGCGGTCGAGAAGGGCGAAGCGCAGGCGCTGGCCGATTCCGATCCGCGCACCTGGATCTGGCTGAAGGACCCGCGCTTCGCCGAGGTGTCGACCAACCTCGCCGGCGACTACGCCACGCGTACCTGCTGCGTCGTCGCGGTCCGCGGGAGCCTGATCCGCAACGATCGGGCGGTCGCCACCGCCCTCACACGAGCCATCTTGGAAGGCGGCCATGCCGTCCATGTCGACCCGGAAGCCGCAGCGCGGGCCTTCTCGGGCTACGGCGGCAAAGGCTCGATCGACGATCTCCCCGCGATGCTGCGCAGTCAGCAACACGGCGACAGCCCCGTCGGCGCGAGCCTCAAACAGCAACTCGCCCTTTATGGCGACGAGTTGAAGCAGGTTAACGTCCTCAAACGGTCGACCGATTCGGCGAAATTCGCCGAGCGGATCTACGCCGACGTCCTGAGCTGAAGGGGAACGGAATGGCCGGCAGCCTCACCGTCACCGCAGCGCCCGACGCCGCCTGCGCAACGCCTCGCCGTCCGCTGCGGCCGTCCTGGTCGGGGCTGATCGCCGGGCTGGCCTGGCTCGCCCTCGCGGCGGTCGCCCTCGGCCTGCCGGAGGCGGGCGACTTCCCGCGGACCGGTGCATTCGCGCAAGGCGCCGCCGTGCTCGGCGCTGTGCTCCTCCTGTTATCGCTCATCGTCTCCCGGCTTGGGACACCGGGCGCGCGAATGCGTCACTGGAGCCCGTGGCTTGCCGTCCTCGCCCTCGCGCTCGTCGCGTGGGAATTCGCCACGGCGAAACTCGAATGGCTGCCGATGCCGTTCTTCCCGCCTCCACAGGCGATCCTGGAAGTCTTCCTTGACGATTGGCCGAAGCTCGGCGGCAGCATCCTCAACTCTCTGATCCTGCTTTCCGGAGGTTACGCTTTCGGGGCAGCGGTAGGGTTCACGCTCGGCGTCGCGATCGGCTCGTCGCGGGCGGTCGGCTACTGGGCGCATCCGGTGCTGCGCTTCGTCGGGCCGCTGCCGGCCACGGCGTGGCTGCCACTGGCGTTCTTCGTCTTCCCGTCCTCGTGGTCGGCCAGCACCTTCCTGGTGGCGCTCGCAACCGGCTTCCCGGTCACGGTCCTGACATGGTCGGGGGTGGCGGGTGTCAACAAGGCCTATTTCGACGTGGCGCGCACACTCGGCGCCTCGCGCAGCTTCCTGATCCTGCGCGTGGCGATCCCGGCAGCGCTGCCGCACGTCTTCGTCGGCCTGTTCATGGGGCTCGGCGGCTCGTTCGCGGTGCTCGTGGTGGCCGAGATGCTCGGCGTGAAGTCCGGCCTCGGCTGGTACCTGCAATGGGCTCAAGGGTGGGCTGCCTACGCCAACATGTACGCCGCGCTGATCGTGATGGCGCTGATGTGCTCGTCCCTGATCACGCTGCTGTTCCGCCTCCGCGACCGCCTGCTCGCGTGGCAGAAGGGGCTGGTGCAATGGTAGCCACCGCGACCCGAGAACAGGCTGCTCAAGCCGCCGGGGGGCGCCTGACTGTGGATGCCGTCAGCCACGCCTTCGCGATCCGCGGCGCGCCCCTGCCGGTGCTCGACCGGGTGAGCCTTGAGGTGGAGCCCGGCGGCTTTGTGGCGCTGCTCGGCCCGTCGGGCTGCGGCAAGTCCACCCTACTGCGGCTCGTGGCCGGGCTCGAACTGCCCAATCAGGGCACCATCGCGATCGACGGCGATCCAGTCGAGGACCCGGACCCGTCGCGGCTCCTCGTCTTCCAGGACCCAACCCTCTATCCCTGGCGCACCGTGCGCGCCAACGTCGCGCTCGGCCTGGAGGCCCAGGGCGTCGGCCGAGAGCGGGCCGCGCTGGCCGACGCGGCGCTGCACCTCGTCGGGCTCGACGGCTTCGCCGAGGTCTATCCGCACCAGCTCTCGGGCGGCATGGCCCAGCGCGTTGCGCTTGCGCGCGCCCTCGTCAACGAACCGCGCCTGCTGCTCCTCGATGAGCCGCTGGGCAAGCTCGACGCGCTGACCCGGCTTGCCATGCAGGCCGAGATCCTCCGCCTTTGGCAGGAGAAGCGGTTCACCGCACTCCTCGTCACCCACGATGTCGAGGAGGCGCTTGTCCTGGCCAAGCGCGTGATCGTGCTCTCTGACCGCCCGGCGGCGATCCGAGCCGAGTTGCCCGTGCCCGCCCCTTATCCGCGTCACCGTGACGACCCCGAGATCGTGCGTCTTCGCCGCGAGATCCTGGGTATCCTCGGTCAACAGACTTGACCGGACGCGCCTTTCCTGAGTTCTCCCAAATACGCCTTATCCGTAGGGCGATGCACACCAAGGTCTTGTCCATGTCCGCATCCCGCAGAGTCCTCCTGGCCGCCGGCCTCGCCCTGGCGACCCTGACGGGACCGCTCGGGCAAAGGGCCTTCGCCGAGGATCCCAAGGAGATCCGTCTGGACTGGGCGACCTACAATCCGGTCGGCCTCCTCCTGAAGGAGAAGGGTTTTCTGGAGGAGGCCCTGGCGCCGAAGGGCATCAAGGTCCGCTGGGTCCAGTCGCTCGGCTCCAACAAGGCGCTCGAATTCCTGAACGCGGGCGCGATCGATTTCGGCTCGGCGGCGGGTGCTGCGGCCCTCGTGGCGCGGATCAACGGCAATCCGATCCGAGCGGTCTACGCCTTCTCGCGCCCGGAATGGACCGCCCTCGTCACCCGCAAGGACACCGGCATCGCCAAGCCCGCCGACCTGAAGGGGAAGCGCGTCGCCGTCACCCGGGGCACCGACCCCCACATCTTCCTGATCCGCGCGCTCCAGAGCGTCGGCCTCACCGAGAAGGACGCCAAGCTCGTCCTACTCCAGCATCCGGACGGACGCACGGCCCTCGACCGCGGGGACGTCGATGCCTGGGCGGGTCTCGACCCGATGATGGCGGCGGCCGAGATCGAGAACGGCGACGTGTTGTTCTACCGCGACGCGGCGGCCAACACCTGGGGCTTGCTCGACGTGCGCGAGGATTTTGCGCAGACCCATCCCGACCTGGTCCGGGCGGTGATCGCGGCCTACGAGCGTGCCCGCGCCTACGCGCTGGCCAACCCGCAGGCTCTCAAAGCGGCTCTGATGGCCTCCACCAGGCTGCCTGAACCGGTGATCGCCCGCCAGTTGGAGCGCACCGACCTCTCCCAGCCGACGATCGGTCCGGCCCAGGCTGAGGCAATCAGGGCGGCCGGCCTCGCCCTCCAGCAGGCCGGCGTGATCCCGGCCGGCACCGAGGTGGCGGCGGCGGTCGACGGCCTGCTCGACGCGCGCTTCAATCCCGTCGCGGCCCGTTGAGGCGGGGATGCCGGTGCTGCGGCAAGGTGGCCGCCTCGGTCTCGGGATCGTCCTCGCACTCGCGCTCCCGGTAGCACTCGCGACCGGATGGGAGGTCTCGGTCGATACCGGGCTAGCCTCCGGGCGCCTTCTGCCGCCGCCGAGCCGGATCGGCGCAACGCTCTGGGAACTCGCCGCATCGGGCGACCTCCTGGCCCATATCCAAGCGACGCTGATCCGGGTCGGCCTCGGTTTCCTCGGCGGCGCCGCAGCCGGGATTCTGATGGGCACCGCGGTCGCAGTGCTGCCGCTCGTGCGCCGGATCTGCGACCCGAGCCTGCAGGCTCTGCGCGCGGTGCCGTCGCTTGCCTGGGTCCCGCTCTTCATCCTCTGGTTCGGCATCCTCGAGACGCCGAAGATCCTGCTGATCGCCGTGGGGGTGTTCTTCCCCGTCTATGTCGGGGTGTCCGGCGCGATCGCCTCGGTCGATCGCAAGCTCGTAGAGGTCGGGCGCATCTATCGCCTGTCGCGCGGCGCCATGGCCCGCCGGATTCTGCTGCCCGCGATCCTTCCGGCGACGCTAGTCGGCCTGCGCACCGGCCTCGGCCTCGGGTTCCTGTTCGTGGTCGCGGCCGAGCTGATGGGGGCCTCCGAAGGGCTCGGCTACCTGCTCGTCGATGGTCAGCAACTCGGCAAGCCCGACCAGATCCTGGCGGCGATCATCGCCTTCGCGCTCGCCGGGAAGCTGGCCGATACGCTCTTCGTCGTGATGACGCGGCCCTTGACGCGCTGGCAGGATACGGTGCGGGAGAGCCTGTGAAGGCCGGGTCTTTTCCCGGCCTCCCACCCGCTCGCTTGCCCAAGGGTTAGGTCCCCGTGCTCATCATCGAAGCCCTCTCGAAGACCTACGCGGACGGCACGCAGGCGCTCTCGGGCATCGGGCTGTCGGTAGCGCCCGGCGAGATCGTCGCGCTCATCGGCGGATCCGGCTGCGGCAAGACGACCCTACTGCGACTCATTGCGGGGCTCGATCGGGCCAGCGCCGGGAGCGTCGCGGTCGACGGCGAGACGATCCGCCAGCCCCATCCGTGGATCGGCGTCGTCTTCCAGGAACCGCGGCTGCTGCCGTGGCTGAGCGTCGCCGACAATGTCGGCTTCGGCCTCGCCGGGCTCGGCCGGTCCGCCTATCGCGCGCGCGTCGATCAGGCCCTGGAGCGGGTCGGCTTGTCCGAGCACGGCCGCCGCTGGCCCCGGGAGCTGTCGGGCGGCCAGCAGCAGCGCGTCTCCATCGCCCGGGCCTTCGTCCCGCAGCCGCGCGTGCTGCTCCTCGACGAACCCTTCTCGGCGCTTGATGCGTTCACGCGCCGGGACCTGCACGCGCAGTTGCTCGACCTCTGGGCGGAATCGAAGCCCACGATCCTGATCGTCACGCACGACGTGGGCGAGGCCGTGACGTTGGCCGACCGGGTCGTGGTGATGCGGCCAAGGCCAGGCCGGCTCGACGAGACTGTCGCGATCGAGCTGCCGCGCCCGCGCAATCCCGCCTCGCCGCGCTACGAGGAAGCGGTCCGACGGGTCATGGCAGCCCTCGATCGCTCTCTGCAGCCCGCCACGACGCGCCGCGACCTCGCTGCCGAGATGAGCGCCGGCTGGTGGTAGATCCTCCCGCTGCAAATTGGAGACCTAGACGACATGATGCAGCCTTCACGGTAGTCCACCACTCCGGCTGCACGTGCTGGCAGAGCCCGTTCGCAACGGATGCGGAGGCGCATGCTGCCTTTATCGCGATGGTTAAGGTCGCTGGCTTCGAATGCTTCCTCGGAGATCGTTCAGCGGCCGTGAATCGACCGCGCGGTGTCAGAGCGCGAAAAAGCCCGTTCCGGCTGACCGGGCGTGCTTCTCACCAGAGGCCGTCGTGTCAATGCGGCGCTCCCGGCTCAGAGCGCCAGCTGTTGAGATGGGCACCCAAGCAGCAAGGTAGCACGCTGGCGATGAACGGGTAGACGCCGCGCTGGCTAGCCGCTCACTCTGCTGCGGCAACGACCTTCTTTCGGCCTGGGACCGGTTTTTCGGCCGGTGCAGCTGCAGGCTCAGCAGCCTTCTTCCGCCCGCGGGACTTGGGCGCCTCGGAGATTGTCTCGGCGACCTCGGCCGCCCTCGGAGCCGCTTTCTGACGCAGCTGACCAAGGCCCGCATTTTTCGCGAGCGCAGAACGTTGGGCCGAGTAGTTGGCCGCCGTGGAGGGGTAGTCGCGCGGCAGGCCGAAGCGCTCGCGGTACTCCTCGATCGTCATGCCGGCGCCGCTCAGGTGCCGCTTGAGCGTCTTGTACGGCTTGCCGTCGATGAAACTGATCAACGCGTCCGGCGTGATGGATTTCCGGATCTGCGAGGGTGACGCCTTATCCGCCTTGGGCTCGGCGGAAGCAGACGTCCCTGCGAGCCCGGATAAAGCCGTGTGAACCTCGGCCAGGAGAGCCGGAAGGTCGGCCGGCCGAACCGAGTTCTTCGACACGTAAGCCGCAACGATCGCGGTGGTGAGCTCGATGAAGTCGGTTTGGTCCGACCTAGGAATTGAAGTGCTCTCGTCCATTTGGATCTCCTCGATATGCTGCCGCAACGAACGAGGCCAATGCGAACGTTAGTCAAGTGGTGTTTCAATATTTTTAGAACGCTAGGTCAAATATATACCGATTTCTTGTCAGAGTGCTGATTTGTATCGACGGCCACGCTGTTTCAATTCCAATGTAGCGAATCCCCCTTCACCCCATGAGTTCTGTCACACTTACGCGTCCGTGAGTCGGCTGCTCGGCGGGACGTAACCGTCGCGCTCCAAGTCCGGCGGC
>NZ_JBFULS010000021.1:8510-95273 GCF_054049775.1 Methylobacterium sp. P5_C11
GATATGGGCCGTCATGCCGCCCCGCCGAAGAACTGATCCTCCCTCGTCCTCGCGGACACCTCTGATACCTTCATGCTGAGTGGGGAAGGTGTCGGATGGCGAAGACGAGACGGGAGTTCACGCCCGAGTTCAAACGGGAAGCCGTTGCCCTGCCGGGGAGCAGCGGCCGGCCGCAGATGCAAGTCGCGGCCGAGCTCGGGATCCAGCCCTCGATGGTGCAGCAGTGGCGTGCAACGCTGAACGGGGCTGAACCCTAACCGCGGCCGCCAGGATCGACCGGGGCCGCTCCGCCAAGCCCGGTCGCCCGCCGTCCGACCAGGCCGCCGAGATCGCCCGTCTGCGGCGTGACCTCGACCGCACGCGCATGGAGCGCGACGTGTGAAAAAAGCCATCGGCATCTTCGCGGAAATGCCCAAGTGACCTTCGCCCTCATCGAGCAGCATGCGTGGACCTGGCCGGTGCGTCTCATGTGCCGCGTGCTCGGAGTCTCTCCCAGCGGCCTCTACGGTTGGCGGTCGCGGCCCGAGAGCGCCCGCTCGGCCTCCAACCGCCAGCTCCTGGACGACGTCCGGCGCATCCATGCCGCCCACCACCGACGCTACGGTGCCCCACGCGCGCATGCTGCCCTGCTGGCCGAGGGCCGGTCTGTCAGCCGTGGGCGGGTAGAACGTCGCATGCGCCGGCATGGCATCCGTGCCCTGGCGGGGCGTCGGTTTCGGCCCTGCGCGACCGACAGCCGTCACGATCTCCCGATCGCGCCCAATCGCCTGAAGCAGGACGTCTCGGCCGCGCGGCCGAACACGGTCTGGCTGGCCGAACCGAAGGACCGCGGAGCGACATCACCGACCTGCCGACCGGCGAGGGCTGGCTCTACCTGGCCGCCGTCCTCGATCTGGCCGCGCGCAAGAGCGTCGGCCGGTCGATGCGCGATCACATGCGCACCGAGCTGAGCGTGGCGGTGCTGATGACGGCCGCCCAGCGGCAGCGACCGGCCGCCGGGCTCATCTGCCACTCGGATCGCGGCAGCCCGTACGCGGCAGAGGCCTACCGGAGGCAGCTTGCCAGCCTGGGGGCGAGGCCTTCCATGAGCCGGCCGGCCCGCTGCTACGACAATGCCCCAATGGAGAGCTTCTTCCACACTCTCAAGGTCGAGCTCGTCCATCAGCGACGATGGTCAACCCGGGACGAGGCCCGACGCAACCTGTTCGCTTACATCGAGGGCTACTGCAATCGGCAACGCATCCACTCGGCGCTCGGCTATCTCACGCCCGAGCAGGCCGAACGGACCGCAAGCTGATCTCCCCGTGTCCGCGAATTCAGGGGGGATCACAGGGCGAATTCCTCCGGCAAACCACACAGCCCGTGGCGCCGCATCACCTTGCCCAGGGCGGGCAGGCTCGTCGTGACTGCGAACGGAATGCAGAGCATGGGACCCGACAGCAGCGGAAGGCTCCACAGGAACGCGGTCGGACTGAACCAGAGCGTCCAGAGACCGAGCACCAGCCCGAAGGCGCAGCAAGGCCAAAGGCGCCTGCTGGCCGTGCCGAGCGCGACACGGCCTCCGTCTCGATCCTGGCAGCCCCATGCCGCGGGCTGCCCCGCCAAGCTCCGGACCATGGCCATTGTTAAACAGCAGCAGAGCACAGAGAAGAGGTTGAGCGAGACTACAAGCTCGACGATGGCGCCTGCGGCGAACCGCACCCGACCGCCGTATCTGCGCGACGCCGAAGCAGACGCGAGGATCTCGGCATAGCCGGCAAGCTTCGGTGCCATAGAGGCGGCGAGCCACCCCAGATAAAGCGCCGCCGCCAAGCCGGAGGGAAACGGATCCACCGCCTGCAGCGCCGCGAGGGGCATCAGCAGCAGCGCGAGGACCAGCGCGGGCGCGGTGAGGAACATCATCACGGCCGCCACGAGCTGGAAGCGGCTCGTCGCAGCCAGCCGGGGCAGAGCCAGTAGCCGGACGTATTGCAGATTGCCCAGGCACCAGCGCGCCTCGCGCTCGACATGGTCGAGCAGCGTCGGGGGGTTGTCCTCGAAGCTCCCGCCCTCGACCGGCAGCACCCTGACCTCGTAGCCGGCCCGGCGCATCAGCACCGCCTCGATCTGGTCGTGCGACAGGATCGGCCCGCCGAAGGGACCCGCCCCGAGAACCGGCAGGCGGCACGATTCGGCGAAGGGGGCAATGCGCACCAGCGCGTTGTGCCCCCAGAACGGGCCGCAATCGGCGGCCCACCACGCCGCCCCCATCGTGTAGGGGCGCATGCCCTGGCGCATACCGAACTGGAAGATCCGCGCGAACGGGCTGAGCGCGGGTGTTCCGACGACGAGGCTCTGGAGGATGCCGATCCGCGGATGGGCCTGCATGATCCGCACGAGGTCGAGGATCCGCTCCCCATCCATCACGCTGTCGGCGTCCAGGGGCAGCATCAGCTCGTAACGCCCGCCCTCCGCCTGGCAAAACGCCTGCAGGTTCCCGGCCTTGAACCCGGTATTGGTCGGGCGGCGCCGGTACGCGATCCGGTCCCGGGCCTCCGGATCCCGCGCGCGCCACGCCGCCACCGCACGCTCTTCGGCTGCGGCAGCCGGATCGTTGCTGTCGCTGAGAACGTGGTAGGCGAAGTGGGCTCCCCATCCGGTGGCGTCGAGGGCCGCCTTGACCTGCTCAAGCCGCGCCAGCGCACGGCCGGGATCCTCGTTGCGCAGCGGCATGACCACCGCGGTGGCGACGTTGATCGGCTCCGACGACGGGATCCGGAAGGGCGCCACGGCCGCGAGCCCTGCGGAACCCCGAGCGCGCAGACACAGACCGATCAGCGCGTTCCAGACGCCCAGAACCGTCCAAGGAAGCATGACCGCGCAGCAGGCGAACAGGGCGAGGTCGACGGCGCTCCAGCCCCCGGCTCCCAACACGACCCCCGCGAGGCACAGCACCGTGAGGCAACTCGTCACGTTCAGGACAAGAAAGGCCCTGCGACGACGATGGAGAATCGCGGCCGATTGTAGGCCCGCCGGTGTCGTGGAATGAAGGCCCTCCTCAAGCTCCACAGCTTGGGACGGGGGTGGGACGTGAAGCATTCTCGGGAATCCGACGCGGCAATTCAGAGCGGAGGGCAGACGCGGGCACTCTGGTATACCGCCGCGGGCCGCGCCGAACTGCGGCACGAGGCGCTGCCGCCCGCCGCGCCCGGCGACGTAGCCGTTGAGACCCTGTGGACCGCCCTCAGCCGCGGGACGGAGAGGCTGGTCTTCCACGGCCTCGTTCCGGACGCGGTCCAGGCGCGCATGCGCGCCCCGGCGCAGGAAGGCGAGTTCTCCTTCCCGGTCAAGTACGGCTATTGCGCGGTCGGCCGGATTTACGCCCCCGGGGAAGGATCTCCGGTTCATGTCTTCGCGCTGCGGCCCCATCAGGAGCGGTTCGTCGCGTCCCGCGACAGCCTCCATCCGATCCCGCCCGGCGTCCCGCCGCGCCGGGCCGTCCTGGCCGCCAACATGGAGACCGCGCTCAACGCGATCTGGGATTCCGGGGCCGGGCCGGGGGATCGCATCGCGGTTGTCGGAGCCGGGGTGGTCGGGCTGCTCGTGGCCTATCTCGCGGCGGGCATCGTCGGCTGCGAGGTCACGGTGATCGACCGCCTGCCCGAGCGGGCTCCCCTCGCCCGACGGTTCGGCGCCGCCTTCGCCGATCCCGGCGCCGCGCCTCCGGGCGCGGCGGATGTGGTGTTCCACACCAGCGCGAGCGCGACAGGCCTCGCCGAAGCCCTGACCCTGGCGGGCGACGAAGGCCGTTTGGTCGAGCTGAGCTGGTACGGCAACCGCGCCGTGAGCGTGCCGCTCGGGGCGGATTTCCATGTTCGGCGGCTCAGCATCGTCTCAAGCCAAGTGGGCCAGGTGTCCGCCTCGCGCCGCCCACGCTGGAGCCACGCCCGTCGGATGGGCAAGGTCCTCGAGCTGCTCGCCGACCCGCGCCTCGACGCGCTGATCTCCGCCGAGGTCGCCTTCGCGGACCTGCCGCAGGCCCTGCCGCAGCTACTCGCCCCCGAGGCGGGCGGGCTCTGCACCGCCGTCCGCTATCAGTCCTGAACCGCAGAAGCCGTCACGGGAGCCCCATCATGTATGCCATCGAGGTCCGCGATCACGTCATGATCGCCCACAGCTTTCGGGGGGCGCTGTTCGGACCGGCCCAGGCACTGCACGGCGCCACCTTCGTGGTCGACGTCGCCTTCTACCGGCCGACCCTGACCGAGGACGGCGTCGTGGTCGACATCGGCCGGGCCGGCGAGGCGCTCAAGCGCATCCTGGCGCCGCTTACCTACCAGAACCTCGACGCGCTGCCACAGTTCGCGGAGATCAATACCACCACCGAGTACCTGTGCGGGCACATCCACCGGGAGATGGCCGCCGTTGCCCAGGCCGGCGGCCTCGGTCCGGGCGGGGACGGCATCGTCCGGATCCGGGTTACGCTTCACGAATCGCACATCGCGCGGGCATGGTTCGAGGGGCCGGTCGCGGCGTGATCGCGGCGAGCCTCTGCGTCCCGGGCGACATCGCCACGCCGACGGGGGGCTACGCCTATGCCCGCCAGCTCCTTGCGCGTTTGCCGCGGGCAGGTGTGGCGGTCTCGCTGCTAGCCCTGCCGGCCTCCTTCCCGTTCCCGGACGCGGCCGACCTTGCGCAGACCACCACCCTGCTGGCCGCGGTTCCCGCTCGGACGGTGCTGCTCGTCGACGGCCTCGCCTACGGCGCGCTGCCGCCTTCCGTGATCGCCGCGGCTGGCCCGCACCGCATCGTGGCCCTCGTCCACCATCCGCTCGGCCTGGAGGCGGGCCTCGATCCCGCGGCATCGGAACGGCTTCTCGCCAGCGAGCGTGCAGCGCTGGCGCTCGCCGCCCGCACGGTGACGACGAGCCGCTTCACCCGCGACCTCCTCGTCGCCGCGTTCGGCGTTTCGCCGGAGCGGATCGCGGTGGCTGAGCCCGGCACCGAGCCGGCCCGGCGGGCGGCAGGGAGCGGGACGGGGCCGGTGCACCTCCTGGCGGTCGGCGCCGTTACCCCACGCAAGGGTTTCGATCTGCTCGTGGACGCCCTCGCCCGTCTGACCGATCTCGGTTTCGCGCTCACCATCGTGGGCGCCCTGGACCGCGCTCCCGACCATGTTGCAGCCCTGCGCGGACGGATCGCGGCCAGCGGCCTTGAGGCGCGGATCTTCCTGGCGGGTGCCGTCTCCGCGGACCGGCTCGCGGCTCTCTACGACCGGGCCGACATCGTGGTCTCGCCCTCCCACTTCGAGGGCTACGGAATGGCCCTGGCGGAGGCCCTGGCGCGGGGCCTGCCAGTGGTCGCCACCACGGGCGGCGCGGCCGCCGACACGGTGCCGCCCGCGGCCGGACGGAAGGTGGCGCCAGGGGATCCGGCCGCCCTCGCCGAGGCTCTGCGCGTCCTGATCGACGATCCAGACCGTCGGGCGGCGGCGGCACAGGCGGCCTGGGAGGCCGGGCAACGTCTCCCGACCTGGCACGACACGGCACGCATCGTTGCGGAAAGCCTTAAGCAGGTGCATCCATGAGCGGCTTCAGCAGTGAGTGGCTCGCCCTCCGGGAGCCGGCCGACCTTCGCGCCAGGGACCCCGCCTTGGTCGAGGCGCTCGCCGGCATCCTCGCCGCCAGGCTCGCGGAGGGCTCGCACAGGGCAGGGGCGCTCGCCGTCGTCGACCTCGGATGCGGCACCGGATCGAACCTGCGCGCCATGGCCCCGAAGCTCGGACCGAGGCAGGCCTGGACCCTCGTCGACAACGACCGCACCCTGCTCGCCGCGGCCCGGGAGGCGCTGTCGGCGTGGGCCGACCGATCGGAGACCCTGGCCGAGCAGTTGGTCCTGGAGAAAGGCGGCCGGGCGATCACGGTGAGCTTCGCGGCGTGCGATCTCTCCGCGGATCTAGGGCGGATCCTCGACCCCACGCCCGACCTCGTGACCGCCGCAGCCCTCTTCGACCTCGTCGCACAGGACTGGCTCGACCGCTTCGCCGCAACCGTCGCGGCTTCCGGCGCCATCTTCTACACGGCGCTGAGCTACGACGGGTTCGAGGAATGGCAGCCGCCCCACCCCGCCGACGCCGCGCTGCAGGCGGCTTTCCTGGCCCATCAGGCGCGCGACAAAGGCTTTGGCGCGGCGCTCGGTCCCGATGCCACAGCGGCGCTGGCGCGGGCGTTCGGCCGGGCCGGCTACGCGGTGCGAACCGCCGCGAGTCCTTGGCGCCTGGGACGGGAAGACGAAGGACTGATCAGACAGCTCAGGGACGGCAAGGCGCGGGCCGTCGCGGAGACGGGCCTCGTCCCCGCAGAGGCGATCGCCGCTTGGACCGGGGCGCGGAGCGCGCCGGGGACCGGCGCGGTCGTCGGCCACCTCGATCTGCTGGCCGCTCCGGGATCAGCCGCGGACGAGCATCCGCCGTAGGGTGCCGTCGCGGCGGACGACGTGGTGATGTAGCGCCGCCGCGACGTGGAGGCCGACGAGGGCGACCAGCGCGAAGGCCGAGACAGCATGGGCCTTCAGGATCGCCTCGCCCACCGGCATGCCGCCGGAGATCGGCAGGGTCAGCGGCAGCCACCAGAATAGGTTCACGGGGGCGCAGCAGGCGGAGGTGCCAACCCAGCCAAGCAACGGCACCAGCAGGATCAGCAGGTAGAGCCCGGCGTGGGACGCGCCCGCCGCGCGCCGCTGCCAGGCAGGGATGCCGGCCTCGGGGATCGGAGCCCCGCGCGAGAGCCGGATCAGCAGCCGGGCCAGGACCAGGGCCAAGACGACGAGGCCGAAGGACTTGTGCCACTCGTAGAGCTGGTTCTGCAGCGGCCCCTCGCCGACATTCGTCATCGCGAGGGCTACGGCTACCTGCTCGACGATCAGAAGGGCGACGGCCCAGTGGAGCAGTTTCTGGGTCGCGGAGTAGGCGGCCGGATGCGTCATTACGCGTCTCCTCCCTCTGCGCGGCGGCGCAGGTCGCAATCGAAGAGAACTTCGCCCCCGCCCAGATGGTAGCTCGTGGTGAGGGGCCGCATCGCCTCGCTCAAGGCGGAAATCGGCCGCAAATCGAGGCCGCAGCGGCCCGAGCCCATGAGCATCGGCGCCACCATCAGGTGGAGGCGGTCGATCGCCCCGGCGTCGATGAAGGACGACACGGTGCGAGCGCCGCCCTCGATGAGCACGCGCGCGAAGCCGAGGGATCCGAGCCGCGCCACGATCGCGCGCGGACAGAACGCGGCGTGGTCGGCCATCCGCACGGCCTCGGCGGATCGGGGCACCGCCGCGTTCGACCGGCAGACGACGAGGCGGCGCACGCCGTCCTCCGCGAGGCAGCGGGCCGTCGGTGGGATCCGGCCCGACGGATCGATGACCACCCGGGCGGGGCTCGCCCCGTCCACGCGGCGGACCGTCAGCAGCGGGTCGTCGGCGAGGACCGTGCCGATGCCCACGACGACGGCATCGACCTGCGCGCGGATGCGGTGCAGGTGATCCAGCGCCGGACAGAGGTTGATGTACTTCGAGTCGCCCGAGCGGGTGGCGATCCGGCCGTCCAACGACTGGCCGAGTTGCGCCACCACGAAGGGACGCTGCGCCGTGCCGGCCCGAAACGGCGCGAAGATCGCGCACGACGTCGCACCCATTTCATCGCTGCGCACGCGCGATACATCAAGCGTGGCCGGAGACGGCGGGTGGGCTGCGCCAATCCACTCTGAACCCGTCACGATGGTCATTCGCCGAGCCCCAATCACCGCGCGTGAAGCGGGCTTCCGTGTCAGAGGTATTCGATGGCCACGCTTTGGAAGTATTTAGAACGACGCGATGATCGCGAACAGGCGACGATTGCGCGCGCGATCGCGGAGCTGCGGGCCGGGCGGCCGATCCTTCTCGCCGGGGAGTCCCTCGCGCTGGTGGCCTGCGCGGAGTCGGCCGATGCCACCCTCATGGCGCTCCTTGCCGAGCGGGATGGCCCGGCGCGTCTGGTGCTTCCCGCGCCGCGGCTGCGGCGGCTCGGGCTCGAGGGCCGGTCCGAACCAGGAACCATCGACCTGCACACCCTGGCTCCTGACCGGATCACCGGTCTCGTCCTGTCGCCTGAGGCACGCCTCGACGCGCCCGTCGCGACGGCCTCGTGCCTCGACGAGACCGCGCTCGACCTCATGCGCCTCGCGCATGTATTGCCTGCCTGCATCGTCATGCTCCTGCCCGACGGGGAGCAGGGTCCCGTGGACCTTCTGACCGTCGAGACGGCCGCGATTCACGCCCGTCATCGCCTCGGCGTCCGGATCGTCAGCCGCGCGCCCGTGCCCCTGGAGGGTGCACGGGACAGCGAATTCGTCGTGTTTCGCGGAGGCGACGGTCTGCGCGACCACGTCGCGATACGGGTCGGGCAAACGGCTTCGGACGCCCCCGTAGCGGTGCGTCTGCACTCGGCTTGCCTGACCGGGGACCTCTTCGGATCGCTGAAATGCGATTGCGGCGATCAACTTCGCGGGGCCGTCAGGGACCTCGCGGCGAACGGCGGCGGGATCCTCCTTTATCTCGATCAAGAGGGGCGCGGGAACGGGCTCGCCAACAAGATCCGCGCCTACGACCTCCAGGCGTGTGGCTTCGACACGTTCGAGGCGGACGAGATCTTAGGCTACGGTCTCGACCAGCGCCGCTACGAGTTCGCGGCCGCGATGCTTCGGGATCTCGGTGTGCAGCGGGTCCGGCTGCTCAGCAACAACCCCGCCAAGATCGCCGGGCTTCGGTCCGCCGGCCTCGAAATCGTCGGTTCGCAACCGAGCCTCGGACGGGTCACCGCCGAGAACCTGTTCTACCTGACGCGGAAGCGCGACCGCACCGGACACACCCTGGGCGGCGACATCGCCGAGCGGATCGCCGCGGACATCACCTAGAGCATGTTGTTTTCAGACGGCAGCATATCCTGAGTTGACGAGGTCGTTTGCGCATTCGCTCGGAGCGACGAGATCGACGAGTTGGCCGATCGAGACTTGAACCGACTGGGACACCGAGCGGTGACGACATCTACGCGGCGAGGCCTGTTCTCGCTTGCGGCCGGTGCCGCGTCGCTCCTCGGATCCCGGCCCGCAGCGGCGCTCTGAGATGCTACGGTGCGCGACCGCGATCCCGCGTTCGAGATCCTCAATTCAAGCTTCGCTCGATACAACCCGCGCAGTGTCGGTCGGCTCGCCAAGTCGCACGAGAATTTCGGCCCGAAAATCTACACGCGGGCCGGGCCAACGCGACGAGGACGTCGAGGAGAGGCGAAGGATGACCTGTCGTCGTCGTGCGGGCCGTCCGAACGCCAAGGCTCAGAGCTTCACGCCTTCGAGATAGCCGCGGTTCCAGGTGGGGCTCATCAGGATCTCGTTGACGCAGACGGTCGCCGGCAGACGGGCGACGAACAGGATCGTCTCGGCGAGATCCTCTGCTTGCAGCATCCGGCCCTTGTCGTCGGCAGTCACGGGGACCGGCCGCTTGTCGAGGAGGGGCGTGGCGACCTCGCCGGGGCAGATACAGCAGGACCGGATGCCGTGCCCGCATTCCTCTTGGTTCAGGCTCTCCGACAGCGCCACCAGCCCGTGCTTGGCGGCGGAATACGCGGGTCCGGTGAGTTTCGAGACGTAGCGACCGGCCCAGGAGGAAACGTGAATGATCAGGCCGCTCCGCTGAGCCCGCATCGTCGGTAGCACGGCCCGCGAAGCGTAGAATGGACCGTTGAGATTGACGCCGACGACGGCGTCGATGCCGGCCGGCGTGATCTCGCTCCAACCGCGCTGCGGTACATTGAGGCCCGCCGAATTCACCAGCAGGTCGCATCGCCCGCAGGCGGCCTGGACTGCATCCCAGGCGCGCTGGACCTCGTCAGCCACGCCCATGTCGGCCGGCGCGACCAAAGCCTCGCCGCCCGCCCCGCGGATGAGGTCCGCAGTGTGTTCGAGGGCGTCCCGCCCACGGCCTGTGAGCGCGAGACGCACCCCGGCCTTCGCCAGCACGAGTGCGGCCGCCTGTCCGATTCCGGACCCGGCGCCCGTCACCCAGGCCACCTGTCCCGCGATGTCGCGCATCATGGTGAGCCTGTCCCTACGGCTTGCCGACAAGGGGGCAGCCGCCCTCGCTCATCGGTCGGAATGCCTGATCGGCGGGGATCGTCTCCAACACCTTGTAGAGATCCCACTCGCCCTTCGACTCCGACGGCGCTTTCACCTCGAACAAGTACATCGGATGTATCTTGCGCCCATCCGCCCGGACCGTCCCCTTGCCGAACAGCGGATCGTCCGTCGGGTTGGCCTTCATCCAGGCCATCGTCGCCTGCGGGTCCGTCGACTTCGTCGCAGCCACTGCCTTCAGGTAGTGCAGGAGGCCGGCATACACGCCCGCATGGTTCATCGTCGGCATGCTGTTGCCGTTGCGCGGGTAGAAGCGTTCGGCGAATGCCCGGGTCCCCGGGCTGAGGTCCCAGTAGAACGACTCGGTGAGCACCAGACCCTGCGCCGTTTGCAGGCCGATCGCGTGGACGTCGACGGCGTAGATCAGCAGGGCAGCGAGCTTCTGGCCGCCATCGGTCAGTCCGAACTCGTGCGCCTGCTTGACCGCGTTGACCGTATCGCCACCCGCATTGGCCAAGCCCACCACCTTCGCACCGGAGGCCTGCGCCTGCAGCAGGAACGAGGAGAAATCGGTGGCCGGGAACGGAACGCGGGCGGCGCCCAGGATCCGCCCGCCGCCTTTGTCGATGACCGCGGTGGCCTCGTTCTGCAGCGAGAGGCCGAATGCGTAGTCGGCGGTGAGGAAGTACCACGTGTCACCCCCGCGCTTCAGCATGGCGCCGGCGGTGCCATGCGCCAGGGCGTAGGTGTCATAGGTCCACTGGATGGTGTTCGGGGAGCATTGCTTGCCGGTCAGTTCCGTGGTCCCAGCCCCCGAATCGACGAAGACCTTGTTCTTCTCGCGCGTGACCTGGCTCACCGCCAGAGCCACCGAGGACGTCGGCACGTCGAGGATCGCGTCGACGCCGTCGCGATCGTACCACTGGCGGGCGACGGCGGCACCGACATCCGGCTTGTTCTGGTGGTCGGCCGAGACGATCTCGACCTGCAGATCCGTGTTCGTCTTGCCGAAATCCTCGACCGCCATCTGCGCGGCCACGACGGAGCCTTTACCGCCTGTATCCGCATAGACCCCGGACATGTCGTTGAGAATGCCGACCTTGACGTGGATCGGCTGGGCGGAAGCAGGACCCATCAGGGTGGCAAGGCTGATCGCGGCCGAGAGTAAGCTAGACCGGATCAACGCCATGGCAGACCATCCCCCGCTGCGAAATATTGATTGAGGCAAGGAGGGCACGCTGCGCGTCCCAGCGTCAAGCGCCGTTGCACAGTACGATTCGGCCCGCGCGAAACACAGGGGGCCTTCAGTGCCCTGTAGCTGACGCCGCCCGGGATCACCTCGGGCGGCCTACCGAAACCGCCGACCACGCGCGCCAAGGGGAAGACCCGATGCGGCCGACGGTGGTCCGACAGGTCGTGCAGACACCCGATCAACGGACGTCCTGCGACCGGAGGAATGCCATGACCTCCTCCGCGAACATCTCGGGTTTCTGAAGCTGAGGAACGTGAGCGCAGTCCGGTAGGATCACGAACTTGGCGTCGGACAGACCGTCGGCGAGCTCGCGCGCCATGGCCGGGGGCGTCGCCTCGTCGTGTTCGCCCACGAGCACGAGAGCCGGCACGCGGATCTCGGAGAGGCGCGGGCGCAGATCGAGACTCGCCAGGGCCGCGCAGGCCCCCTGGAAGACGGTCAAATCCGTCCGCAGAAAGGCCGCCCGTCGATCCGCCATCAGGGCCGGATGCGCGGCCTGGAATGCGGGGGAGAACAGGCGGCGCATCGCCGTGTCGGCAATCGCCTGCAGACCCTTCTCGCCGGCCACACCCGCCATGCCGCGAAAGGCATCGCGGCCTGGCTCGGAGAAGCAGGCGCCGCAATCGGCGAAGACGAGGCGGTCGAAGAGGTCTGCGTGGCGGAGGGCGCAGAGCAGCAGCACGAAGCCGCCATAGCCATTGCCGAGCCCAGCCGTCGGACGGCCCCCCGTCGCCTCGCGCACGGCCTCGGCGATCCGGTCGGCAATCGCCTCCAGGCCGCCCGGAACGGGCGCCGAACCGCCGAAACCGGGGAGTTCGGGAACGAAGATCCGGAAATCGCGGCCCAGGTCCGGGACAACCAGGTCGAAACTGGTGGCATCGGCGAGCAACGAGTGCAGCAGGACCAGGGGCGGTCCCTCGCCGGACGCGCCTACCGCAACCTGTCCTCCAGCGAACATCGCCTGCATTCCAGACCTCCCCAACTGCATCGACCGACGGTTGCATGCCGCTGTCGCATTCGGCGTGTCCGGCGGCAATCCGGTTGACGTGATATTTCACGAATGGCACCATGAGTCGATCGAACGAGGCCTTTCGTGCTGCTCCGTGACAACATCTACGCGGCGATCCGCGCCGACATCCTGGCTTGCGTCCTGCGGCCCGGTGCGGAGGTTCGCGAGCAGGAGCTGGCCCAGCGCTACGCCGTGAGCCGCCAGCCGGTGCGCGAGGCGCTGCTGCGCCTGGAGCGGGAGCGGCTGGTGACCGTTCACGCGCGGCAGGGATATCAGATCAACGCGATTTCAGTCGCGGATGCCCGCGATCTGCTGCGCATGCGCCTCGTGCTGGAGCCGGCCTGCGCCGCGGAAGCGGCAGCCGAGGCTTCGGAGTCCGTGCTCGGCGCGCTCGACGATTTCCGCGTCGTCGCCGAAGGCGCCGACTTCATCGCGGAGAATCGCGCCTTCCACATTGCCCTGGCCGAGGCGTCGGGCAATCGGCGCATGGCCGCCACCGTGCGCGATCTCGTCGAACAGGCCGACCGGCTGGTGCGGGTCAGCCTCGATGGCATCCGCGGACGCGATCCGGCGCAGCTGGTGGCCGAACACGTGGGCATCATCGACGCGCTCCAGCGCCGCGATGGGCGCGGCGCCCGGCGTCTCGTGCGCGAGCACGTTGCCCAGGCCGAGCGTCGCATCCTGACCGCGCTGGAGCGCAGCGCGATCGTCCTCTGAACGCCGCGACCCGCCTGAACCGGGGCGCGGCGAGCCACATATGGGAAGAGACGCCATGAACATGCGCGAGCCGGCTCCGTCGATCGAGACGCGGGGCAACTTCATCGATGGGCGGGAGGTCGAAGCCGGCGACGGCACGCTGATCGACGTGCGCAATCCCGCCACCGGCGCGGTCATCGCGCGGATCCCGAATTCCGGCCCGGCCGACGTTGACCGCGCGATGCGCTCGGCCCGCGCCGCGTTCGAAGGCAAGGCATGGGGCGGGATGGATGTGCGCGCCCGCGCGCGGCTGGTGAACCGGCTGGCCGACGCCTTCGAGGCCAATCTCGACGCGCTCTATCGCCTGGAGACCACCAACAACGGCCGGCCCGTCAACGAGACCCGGGCTCAGCTTTCGCGGCTGCCGGACTTCTTCCGCTACTTCGCGGGCGTGGCGCTGGCGCGGCGCGACGACGTGATCCCGGTGGAGGGCAACTACCTCAACTACACGCGGCGCACGCCGATCGGCGTCGTGGCCAACTGCACGCCGTTCAACCACCCGCTGATGATCCTGTGCAAGTCGCTCGCCGTCGTGCTGGCGACCGGCTGCACCACGGTGGTCAAGCCCTCCGAGTATACCCCGCTCACCACGCTGAAGCTCGCGCAGATCTTCACCGAGGCCGGCCTGCCGCCCGGCGTGTTCAACATCGTGCTGGGGCTGGGCGCCTCCACCGGCAAGGCGCTCGCCGAGCACCCCGACATCAACAAGCTGGTGCTCACCGGCGGTACCGAGGCCGGCCGGATCGCCGGCTCGGCCGCCGCCAGGGTCTTCGCCCACCAGACCATGGAACTCGGCGGCAAGACGCCCGTGATGGTGTTCGACGATTTCGACGTCGAGCGGGCGGTGAACTACGCGGCCTTCGGCGCCTTCATCGGCGCCGGACAGACCTGCGTGTGCGGCAGCCGCCACCTCGTCCAGGCCTCGATCTACGACGAGTTCGTGGAGCGGCTCGCCGCCAAGACGGCCTCCATCCGCCTCGGCGACCCCTTCGACACCGCGACCCAGCTCGGGCCGGTGATCTCCGAGCGCCAGCGCGAGCGGGTGCTGGCTTACGCCGGCTACGGGCGTGACGAGGGCGCCCGCGCAGTCGCCGGCGGCCGGGCCGCGCAGGTGCCGGGCTTCGAGGGCGGCTATTTCGTCGAACCCACCGTCTTCGCGGACGTGCGCTCCGACATGCGCATCTTCCAGGAGGAGGTGTTCGGCCCGTTCACGAGCGTCACCCGCTTCGAGGACGAGGCGGACGCCCTTCGCCTCGCCAACGACTCGCCGTTCGGCCTCGCCGCGGCCGTCCGCACGCGGGACGTCGCCCGCGCCCACCGGGTGGCCCACGCGGTGAAGGCCGGCATCGTCTGGATCAACGACCACCACCGTCTCGACCCGGCCTCCCCCTGGGGCGGCGTGGGCGACAGCGGGCTCGGACGCGAATGCGGCATCGAGAGCTTCAACGACCACTTCGACGTCAAGAGCATCATGCTGGCGACCGGCGACGGTCCCTTCGACTGGTACCGCGACACGGCCGGCCAGCGTCGCCTGAACTGACCGACGACGGCGCTGGGGGATGAGAGGTCCGCGCAAGACGGACCCCTTCCGCGCCGACCCTGATCCCGCGGAAGGAAACGCCCCATGCCAGAATCCGTGAGTCCGGCCGTCAACGCCGGAGGCCGCCTCGACCGTCTGCCGATCGGCCCGTTCCATCGCCGCATTATGTGGCTGATCGGGATCGGGATGTTCTTCGACGGCTTCGACATCTACATCGCCGCCACCGTGCTGGGGGCGACCCTGAAGAGCGGCTTCTCCACCCTCCCGCAGAACGCGTGGTTCGTCTCGGCCACCTTCCTGGGCATGATGGCCGGCTCGTTCCTCACGGGCTTCTTCGGCGACCGCTACGGACGGCGCTTCACCTACCAGGCCAACCTGCTGGTCTTCGGGCTTGCCGCCATCGGCGCGGCCTTCGCGCCGAACATGACGGTGCTGATCATCCTGCGCTTCATCATGGGCGTGGGACTCGGCGCTGAGAATGTCGTGGGCTACTCGACCATGACCGAGTTCGTCCCGGCACGCTCGCGCGGGCGCTTCCTGGGCCTCATGGCGGTGTTCGTCGTCACGGGCCTGCCGGCCGCCTCCCTGCTCGGCTATATCGTGATCCCGGCCTTCGGCTGGCGGGCGATGTTCGCCCTCGGCGGTGTCGGGGCGCTGGCGGTCTGGTACGCGCGCAAGAGTCTGCCGGAATCGCCGCGCTGGCTCGAAGCCGTCGGGCGCCACGCCGAGGCCGAGACGCTGATGCGGTCGATCGAGGCCGAGGCGAGCCGCGGCGCGCCCCTGCCTCCGCCCGTGGCCATGGCTCCCGTCGTGCAACTCGGTCTCGGGGCGCTGTTCCGGCCGCCGCTCCTGTCGCGCCTGCTGCTGGGCTGCCTGTGCCTCGTGGTGATCAACACCCTGCTCTACGGCTTCGTGACCTGGCTGCCGACCTTCTTCATCCGGCAGGGACTCTCCGTGGCGACCTCCTTCGGCTACGCGCTGCTGATGGGGCTCGGGGCACCGGTGGGCAGCGCCATCGGCGCSCTRACCGCCGACCGCTGGGGCCGCAAGCCGACSATCATCGGGGCTTCGGCGGCAGCGATCGTCTTCGGCATCCTCTACCCGATGACCCTGGATCCGATCCTTCTGCCGCTGGTGGGCTTTGGCCTGACGGTGCCGATCTACGTCCTCGTGGCGCTGCTGTTCGGGATCTACATTCCCGAGTTGTTCCCGACCGAGATCCGGCTGCGGGCCTCAGGCCTGTGCAACACGGTCGGGCGCGGGGCCACGATCGTGACGCCCTTCCTGGTGATCACCTTGTTCGAGACCTACGGCATCGCGGGCGTGACCGGCCTGATGATCGGGCTGCTCGCGTTGCAGATCGTCGCGGTCGCCCTGTTCGGTGTCGAGCCGCGCAGCCAGAGCCTCGAGAGCCTCGAGGCCGGGATCGTGCCGACGGGTGAGACGACGGCGCGGGATGCCGTCCCCCGGCCGGTCGCATGAGCCGATGAGCGCGTCGATCGGTGCCGGCGCCGAGTCTGGGAGCACGCAGGCCAGCCCGCGTTCGCGTCGTGGCGGTGCCTGCGGCGGGCATGTCCTCGCGGGCGCAGGCGGAATGCCGACGACGGCCGGGTCCGCGAACACCGGATCTCGTGGTCGGCGACAATGAGCGAAGGGAGCAGACAGATGAGGTCACGGGTTGCCGGAGCGACGGGCTTGGCCTTCACCGCCATGGTGTCGCTGGCCGGGCTGTCGACGGCAGGCGCGCATGGGCCGGATGCACCGCCCCATCAGCTTTACGCCATCGGCGACCTGCCCCTGGAGAATGGCGAGGCGATCCACGACTTCGCGATCTCGTACGTCACGCACGGGACGCTGAACGCCGACAGATCCAACGCGATCCTGATGGTGACGGCGATCAGCGGAAATCACCACCGGATCGACTTTCTGATCGGCCCGGGCAAGGCCCTCGACACCAACAAATACTTCATCGTCGCGACCGACGCGATCGGCAACGGATTGAGCACCAGCCCGAGCAACAGCGTGCGCCAGCACGGGCCGGCCTTCCCGCATTTCTTTATCCGCGACATGGTGGAGAGCCAGAAGCGGCTGCTCGATCACCTCGGCATCACGCACCTCGTGGCGGTCGCGGGCGCCTCGATGGGCGGCATGCAGGCGCTGCAATGGGGCGTGAGCCATCCCGGCCTGATGGATGCGCTGGTGGCGATCACGCCCATGGCCCGCACGGCGCCCTGGTCGATCGCCGTCAACGAAACGACCCGCAGGGCCTTGATGCTCGATCCGGCGTTCAAGGATGGCGCCTACGGGTCGCAACCGGAGCTGGGCTGGCGCCTGCGTGCCGACATCCTCCAAGTCCTCGCCACCCGCACACCGGACGCGCTGGCCGGCATCGCGCCGCAGGCGCTCGACATCCTGCCCTGGATGCGCGCGCAGGAGGAGGCGGTTCTCAAGACCGGCTTCGATGCCAATGACTGGATCGCGCAGACCTGGGCGTACGACCGTCACAACATCGGCGACACGCCCGGCTATGGCGGCGACCACCGCAAGGCGCTCTCCGCGATCAAGGCCCGGACCCTGATCATCACCGGCGGCGATCTCGACCTGTACAACCCCGTCGCCGAGGCGCGCGAGGCGGGCGCCTACATCCCGAACGCGAGCGTGCTGGCCATTCCCTCCGTCCAGGGCCACACCGCCGGCAGCGCCGCCAAGCCAGCCGACGTCGACTTCATGAACGCGGCGGTGCGCCCCTTCCTGGAGAGCGTCGCGGCCGGGCGCCCGCGATGAGATCCGGGAGCCTCGGAACCGACCCGCACCGTCCTGCCCCCCCGCCGGGACGTCGATGGCCTGAAGTCCCATCCTGCCTGCCTCCCTTCGCTCGGCGGCGAGACGGCGGCCGCTGGGCCGAGACGCGTTTTCCGATACGGCTTCGCCAGCACAGCCATCCCGGCGGCGACTGGGCGGGCTTCGGAGGCGCGGAGCGACCTGTCGCCGCGGCGCTGTGTGCGTGAAGGGGTTTGCTGACGCCGATTGCATCCGCGGGACAGGAGCGTTTCGCAGGCCCGTCGCGATCACGAGGGGGCGGCCTTTACATTCCGGCGCATGGCGGTTCTGATGGAACCCCGCGATCGATGGGCTACCAAAAGCTCGCGACGCACAGGCACCGGGAGGGGGACGATGCAGAACATTGCTTCGTCCGAAGGCCATTGGGGTGAGAATTCTCCCCCCGAGACCGAGCGGGCGGCGGAAGCGCGTCAACTCTACGCACGCAAACGCGCCGCCGAAGCCGCCAGAGAGCGTTGCCTGGTTCTGGGGCAGGTCGTTCAGGCCGAAATCCTCCCGCAACTGATGCTGCTGCATCGCGGTTTCGTGTCCGCCGAGACCAAACCCGTCTTCAAGCCGAACGTGGAACAGGTCGCCGCCTTCACCAATCTGGCACTCGCAGCGGAGGACGCGCCGATCATCGAGGCCTTCACGGCGCTGATGGCGAAAGGCCATCCGTTGGATCGCCTGTTTATCGATCTTCTGGCGCCGGCGGCGGCACTCCTCGGCCGCATGTGGGACGATGATCTGTGCGATTTCGTCGAAGTGACGACGGGGGTCGCGCGACTGCAGAACCTGATCGCCCGATTCCGGGTCGACGGCGATGCTGTTCAGCTTGACGGGAAACGGCGTCTTTTGCTGATGAGCGCCCCCGGCGAGGAGCACACGTTCGGCGTGCGCATCGTCGAGCAGTTCCTGCGCAGGGCGGAATGGTTCGTGTCGATCGGTCTCTCGTCCAGGCCGGACGAGATCGCCGATCTGGTCGCGTCCGAATGGTTCGCCGTGGTGGGCCTGACCCTCAGCAACGAGACACGGCTCGAGCCGCTCGCGCGGGCGATCCGTTCCGTGCGCCAAGCGTCGTGCAACCGAGCCATCGGTGTCATGGTCGGCGGGCCGGTATTCCTGAAGCGTCCCGCACTCGTCGAACAGGTGGGCGCGGACGCCTCGGCAGTCGACGCGGCGACGGCAGTCCTCCTCGCGCAACGCCTGCTCGAATTCGGCACCGACATCGCCAAGCGCGCTTAGCTTCGGCGTCCGGATCCCGAGACCAGGCCCCCGCTCCATCGCCGGCGCGGTTCAGGGCGTGACATTCCCAGCGTCGATTCGCCGTGCTTCCAACCCGGGCTACCGGCGCCGCATCCAAATCGGCCTTCGTGGCTCCTTAAGATCCAGTCGGGCTAGCGACCGACCAGGATCCGGTGGTCGACGTGCGCGTCGAGCGACTGACCGACACGACAAAATTCTGCACCCGCGGTCGAATAAGGACTTCGCGCGGCATTGCCTCGTTCGCGGCCCCCCCGTCGCACAGGGCCGAATCCAAGGCGCCAGGATATGCAGTCGGCGACACGAATGTAAAGCCGTCTTGACGTAAACTCAGATTTACACTCATATCGCGCTTGCAGTGATCCCGGCTGTCGGTCACAGGATTCCCTGTCACCTCGGCGGTACCGGCGACCCTCTGCGATCTGTTGACGTACCCGGCGCACGGATCGGTCGACGATGTCCAAGACCCGTACCTTCGGTGATCTCGCCGTGCCACGCGCCCATTGCGACGCGATAGCGAGCGTCCTCGGCGCCGACGCGTTCGTGAGGCTCAAGGGTCTCCGCGGGTTCGCCAGGAGAGGCCAGGAGGGCGGCGTGATGGCCCTCACATCAGCGACTGACGATCTGGAAGACCGGCTGGAGGGTGTCCAGACACAATTCGCAGCCTAGACTTTCTTACGGCCTGACATCATGGACGCGCCTTCAGGTTCCGAATCCGCAAGAATTCTAGCGCGAGCCTTCGTGGATGGAGTCGTGGAGTCATGCATTCAGAGAGGCGTGCCGATTGCGGCTCGGCTCAGGAAACTGCAGGCCGACCAGGAATTGATCGTCGACGTCTGTCAGATATCCGGCAATCGTCGAGACATTTATCAATTGATACTATCTGAAATAGCAGACCGTTTGAAAGCGCCATGACTTGTAAATCGACATTGAAATTATCCGCCTTTATTTGATCGATTGCGAATATTCTATCGAAATCAGCTTCATGCGAAGTGCGGCCGATGGCGGAGTGCCGCGACAGTGTCGAAAACTCAGTGGTCAGTGTCGCCCGCGATGCTGTGTACCGCGACGTCAGCCTGAATCGTGTTTCGGATCGCGACCCGTATCGTCGTGAAGCGGCGTCGCGTGGGTGATCGACGAGCGTCACTGTCGATGCACCCTCATCAAGATGTCATGGGACCATTTCGAGCGTCCTGCGTTATCGGTCGGTTCGTCATTCCATCAATGGCGTCCCTAAGCCAATCACCCGGCGGCCGGAGGCCGTCTCCCCATCGTGGTACCTATGCCTGCTGAGCGACCGACGCCTGCCTCCCCCTTCGTGCGGGAGATCCTGTCGACCGGCTTGGAAGGATTGGACGACGTCCTGTCGGGGGGGCTCACACGCGGGCGCCTCTACCTCCTGGAAGGCACCCCCGGCACCGGCAAGACGACGCTGGCTCTCCAGTTCTTGCTCGACGGCGTGGCATACGGGGAGAAGGGCCTCTACATCACGCTGTCCGAGAGTGCCGACGAACTCCGCGCCACGGCCGCTTCGCATGGCTGGTCCCTCGACGGGATCGAAATCTACGAACTCGTCAACGAACTCGGCCTCGACCCGGACAGCGAACAATCGGTCCTGCATCCCTCCGAGGTCGAACTCGGCGAGACGGTGCGGGAGGTCATCGACCGGGTCGACGACCTCAAGCCGGATCGTGTCGTGTTCGACAGCCTCTCGGAGCTGCGTCTGCTCGCGCAGAATCCGCTCCGGTATCGCCGTCAGATCCTCGCCCTGAAGCAGATGTTCGCCGCGCGAAACTGTACGGTCATCCTGCTCGACGACGGCACCGCCGACGTGCAGCTCCACAGCATCGCCCACGGCGTGATCCTGCTGGAGCAGTCGCAGCGGGAATTCGGTGCCGAACGCCGACGCCTCAACATCCTGAAGATGCGCGGCGTGAAGTTCCGCGGCGGCTATCATGACTTCGTCCTCGATACCGGGGGTATCGTAGTCTTCCCGAGCCTGGTCGCGGCCGAGCACCATGCCGCGTTCGATGCGCGATCCGCCTCCACCGGGTCACAGGAACTCGATCTTCTGCTCGGCGGCGGGCTGGTGGCCGGCACCAACACGCTGCTTCTCGGCCCGTCCGGCGTCGGCAAGTCCACCACGGCCGTCCGGTGCATGCTAGCCGACCTGGAGCGCGGCGGACACGCGACGTACTTCCTGTTCGACGAGGGGCAAGCGACGATGCTGACCCGCGCGCGACGACTCGGCATGGACCTGCAGCCTCACCTGGACAGCGGCAACCTTGCCATCGTCCAGATCGACCCGGCGGAGCTGTCGCCGGGCGAATTCGCGTGCCGGGTGCGCGAGGCGGTCGAGGAGCGCCGATCGCGCTTCATCGTCCTCGACAGCCTGAACGCCTACATCCATGCGATGCCGGGCGAGGAATACCTCGTGCTGCAGATGCATGAGCTTCTGAACTATCTGAACCAGCAGGGCGTCATGACGCTCCTGATCCTGGGCCAGCACGGCGTCATCGGCGATGTGAGGTCCGATATCGACCTGAGCTACCTCAGCGATGCCATCCTGCTGTTCCGGTATTTCGAGGCGAAGGGCGAGGTCCGGACCGCGCTGTCCATGGTCAAGAGCCGGATCAACGCCCACGAGCGGACCATCCGGGAGCTGAAGCTCTCGCCCGCCGGCATGCAGGTCGGCGAGGCTCTGACGGACTTCCAGGGCGTCCTGTCCGGCCTGCCGACTTACGGCGGTGCGGTGGACATGCTCGAAGGGAGCGCGGCCGGCGCGGGCACCCCGTGATGGCGCCATCGGAGGACGACGAGGATCGCGTCCTCATCCTGGCCCCACGCGGCCGCGACGCGGCCGTAATGGCCAAGCTGCTGGACAAGGCCGGCGCCGCATCCGTGATCTGCGCCGATGTCGCGGCGTGGCTGGACGGCCTGAAGGCGGCCGCGGGCATCTCGATCGTCACTGAGGAAGCCCTACTCGAGGTCGATCCGGCCGCGTTCGATGCCTGGGTCGAGGCCCAGCCCCCCTGGTCGGACTTTCCCTTCATCCTGCTCGCCACCCGCCAAGCCGGGCGGCGGACGGGCAAGGCCGCGGCCATGATCGAACGGCTCGGCAACGTCGTCCTGCTGGAACGGCCGATCAACGCGGAGACCCTGGTGAGCGCGGTGGGATCGGCCCTCCGCGTCCGGCGACGGCAATACCAAGCCCGCGAGCACATCCGGGAACGCGAGGAAGCCCAGGAGCGCTTGCGGGTCGCCAACGAGACGCTGGAACGCCGCGTCGCCGAGCGCACCCGCGAGGTCGAGGCGGCGCGCGAGACCCTGGCGTTCGCCCTCGACTCGGCCGGGATGGGATCCTGGGACCTCGACCTCGTCCACGACACCGCGCGGCGTTCAACCCGTCACGACGCCATCTTCGGCTACGACCAGCCGCTTCCATCCTGGGGCCGGTCCGATTTCCTGTCCCACGTGGTGCCTGAGGACCGATCAGCGGTCGAGGCGACCTTCGCCCAAGCGATGGAATCCGGCGCCTTGACTCTCGAATGCCGGATCATGCGCCCGGATGGCGCGGTGCGCTGGATCGCAGCCAAGGGCCAAGCCGAGTACCGCCCCGACGGCCAGCCCGTCCGCTTGGCCGGCGTCGTCCTCGACAGGACCGATCAGCGGAACACCGAGGAGGCGTTGCGCCAAGCCCAGAAGATGGAGGCGATCGGCCAGCTGACGGGCGGCGTGGCGCACGATTTCAACAACCTGCTGACGGTCATCGTCGGCGGCCTCGACATGGTCATCCGCAGGCCTGAGAAGACCGAGCGGGTTCTCCGCTTGGCGGAGGCGGCAATGACCGCGGCACGCCGCGGAGAGCAACTCACCCAGCAGCTCCTGGCCTTCTCGCGGCGACAGATGCTGCGGCCGCAGACGCTCAACCCGAACCGCCTCCTCTTGGACTTCAGGCCCCTGGCGGAACGGGCCGCCGGCGGTGCCATCGAGCTGGTCTTCGACCTCGATCCTGCGCTTGACCCCATCAGGATCGATCCCGCGCAGTTCGAGGCCGCGGTGCTGAACCTTGTGGTCAACGCCCGCGATGCGATGGACGGGGAAGGCCACGGCAATCGCATCGTCGTGCGCAGCCGAAACGTGCATCTCGACACCGCGGCGGTGGCCGACCGGGGCATCGCACCGGGCGCCTTCGTCGAGGTCTCGATCATGGACCTCGGGAGCGGGATCGCGCCCGAGAACCTGGCACGCGTGTTCGAGCCCTTCTTCACCACGAAGGAGGTCGGCAAGGGCACGGGCCTCGGCCTGTCCCAGGTCTATGGATTCACCCGGAGCGCCGGCGGGTTCGTCGGCATCGACTCCAAGGTCGGCGTCGGCACGACATTCCGCATCCTGATCCCGCGCTCGGCCGATCCGGCGGGGGAGGAGACAGGCTCGGGCCGGGAGGGACCGCTTCCGCTGCGCCGCGCCGCCGAGGGCGACACGGTACTTCTCGTCGAGGATGACGAGCAGGTTCTGACCATGGCCGTGGAAAGCCTCGAGGAACTTCACTACCGGGTCATCATCGCCCGCAACGCCGTCGAAGCCCTCGATCATCTGAAGGGGGTGGAGCGCATCGACATCCTGTTTTCGGACGTGATGATGCCGGGCGGCATGAATGGGTCGCAACTCGCTGTCGAGGCGCAACAGCTCCGCCCCGGCCTGAAGGTGCTCCTGACCTCCGGCTACGTCGCCGACCTCGACGAAGGCCAGGTCATCGGGCGCGGAGAGCTTCCGGTCCTCAGCAAGCCCTATCGGCGCGACGAACTTGCTCGTTCGCTCCGTCTCGTCCTTGGCGGCAGAACGTCGTGACATCCCGCACCGCCCACTCGCAAAATTGATTTTCCGCCAGACCAGGCTCGCTCGTCGATCTGAAGACAAAGATCGGCGTCCGTTATCTTGCCGTCACGTTATGATCGTTGATCTATCATATTTAGCCTGATGTCGAAATTAGACGGTCAATATGTATCAAATTACATCGATCTAGACTATAAGCAGATTGAATTATTCCCGATAACCGGCATCAGCACACATCGGGAGATCAGAGCTGTCATAGCGCCTCCGGACACACGCTCGAAGCGGGGCGCAAGACGGGTGTGAGCGCCGAGCCGCGCAGGTCTGGCCGAAGGCCGCAGAGGTGTTTCGGCATACAGATCGAAGCCGGCATACGCCCTCTGGCAGCCGCTTCAGCTCGCAATCAGTTCCCGGATGCGGACGGCCAGGGTGTCGACCGCGAAGGGCTTGGTCAGGATCCCCATGCCGGGATCCAGCCGGCTGTTGCCCAGCAACGCATTCTCGGCGAAGCCGGTGATGAACAGAACCTTGAGGTCCGGCCGGTTGACCCGCGCGGCATCGGCCAGCTGACGACCGTTCATGCCGCCAGGCAGCCCCACATCCGTCACCAGAAGGTCGACGCGCGCATCCGACTGCAGCACCTTCAGGCCGCCGCCGCCATCCGCGGCCTCGACCGCCGTGTAGCCGAGATCCTTGAGGACGTCGGCCACCAGCATGCGCACGCTCGGCTCATCATCCACGATCAACACGGTCTCGCCCGCCTCGGCCATCGCCAATGGGCGCCGCTCCAGACCTATGCCATCCGCATCCGCCTCGCCGCGATGCTGCGGGAGATGGATGCAAACCGTCGTTCCCCTGCCGACCTCGGAGATGATCCGCACCTGACCGCCCGATTGCTTGGCGAACCCGTAGATCATCGACAGGCCCAGGCCCGTGCCTTCACCCATCGGCTTGGTCGTGAAGAAGGGATCGAACGCCCTGGCGACGATCTCCGGCGACATGCCGGTCCCGGTGTCGGACACGCAGAGAGACAGATACTGCCCCTCCGGCAGGTCCTGTGCTTCAGACTGGAGGGTGTCGATCCAGCGGTTGCCGGTCTCGATCGTGATCCTGCCGCCGCCGGGCATCGCGTCCCGCGCGTTGATGCACAGGTTCAAGAGGGCATTCTCAAGCTGCGACGGATCGACCAGCGCGAGCCAGAGGCCGCTCGCACCCACGTACTGCACGTCCACGCTCGGGCCGACCGTGCGCTGGATCAGGTCGAGCATGCCACCCACCAGCCTGTTCACGTCGACGGCCTTGGGCGCCAGCGTCTGCCGGCGCGAAAAGGCGAGGAGGCGGTGCGTCAACGCCGCGGCACGTTTCGAGGCGCCCTGAGCGACCGCGATGTATTTCGCGACATCCTTGAGACGCCCCTGGCCGATCCGGGTCTCGATCAGTTCCAGCGAGCCGGAGATGCCCGCGAGCAGATTGTTGAAGTCGTGCGCCAGTCCACCGGTGAGCTGGCCCACCGCCTCCATCTTCTGCGATTGGCGCAGGGCCTCTTCCATGCGCGTGCGGTCCTCGCCGGCCTGCTGGAGGCGGTCGGCGGCGGCCCGCAGGTCGCGGGTCCGTTCTTCCACCCGCGCCTCCAGCGAGGCATTGAGCAGCCGGATCTCGTCCTGCGTGCGGCGTTGCCGGTACGCGGCGAAGGCGAGCAAGGTGGTGGCGAACAGTCCCCCGCCGCAGAGGAGCCAGATCTCCGGAAACGCCGCCGTGCGTTGTGGGGAGACGCGCTCCTCGAAGCGGACGGTCCACGTGCGACCGCCGAGGTCGAGCGTCGCCTCGCGGGTGAGGCGGCCGGCCTTCGCAACCGAGGCGCGTGCCGACCGATGCAGCAGCGTCGCCTCGCTCGGCGTGCCGTCATAGACCGCGAAGGCGGCGTCCTCTTCTGCCTCGGCCGCCACGATGCTGCCGAAGAGGTCATCGGCCCGGAAGGCGCCGAAGACGAAGCCCAGGAATTGCCGCCGCCGCTCGTCGACGTCGGGGGGCACGACTCCGTCGGTATAGACCGGTACGGCGACGAGGAAGCCGGCCTGCTTGTTCGCGTCGATCTCCTGAACGAGTTGGATCCGCGCAGAAGCGGCCGGCTGGCCCGTGTCGCGCGCGCGCTCGACCATGTTGCGACGGATCGGGTCGGACATCACGTCGTACCCGATCGCCGCCCGGTTGCGCGGGTTCGGCGGCTCGGCGAACAGGACCGGGCTGATCGTCGGGTTGTCCGTCGAGGGACGCACCCGAAAGTCGGCCACACCCAGGGCCTCGGCGCGCACGGCGAAGCGCTCCCGCTCGGAAGCGGACAGACTTGGCGTGAAACCGATTCCCAGAAAGCCGGGATACAGGCTCTCCAGATCGAGGCGCCGGACATACGCTCGGAAGTCGGCCAGCGTGACGGCGTCGCCCTTGGCCGCGAACAGGCCGGCGCCGCCGCGCAGAAGGGCGGTGTAGGTGCGGAACTGGTCCTCGATCGTGCGCAGCTCGATCTCGGTGGCGTGCAGAAAGGTCAGGCGGTCCCGCAACTCCGCCGAGCGCCAGAACAGGGCCGTGCTCAGCCCCGTCGCGAGCAGGCCAGCGGCCAGGATCGACGGCGGGATCCACCGCGCCGCCCGCGCCGGTCGAGAGGTTGTGCGAACTGGATCGCCGACGCGATTCTGCGATGGAAAAAATCGAGGCAAGGAATGGGTCCGGACGTACGGAGCGGCCGGTCGTGCCCGGGCGAACGCCCTGGCATGCCAGCCCATGATGGCGTCACCGGGGCAATTCCGACCGGGCCGTGCAACAGTCGCCGGCGAACCGGCCGCGTCGGGTCATCCGCGCGCCTGGCAGGCCGAGGGCGGCAGAGTCGATCGATGCGCCCGGCCACGGGTCCATCCCATGCGGCGTCCCGGGTCACGGCCGCTCTGACCATGGCCCCGCATTCGCGGACCGATCCGTGCAGGCCCCGACCGCGGCTTTCGACGCGCGGTGCCGCCCGGGAAACGGATCGTCAGAGTACCTGCGAGAGGAAGCGGCGCGTCCGCTCATCCTGCGCGGACGCGAAGAAGGTCGCGGGCGGCCCGTGCTCCACGATCACGCCGCGATCGGTGAAATAGATGTGGTCGGCCACGTCGCGGGCGAAGTTCATCTCGTGCGTGACGAGCATGCAGGTCATGCCCTCTTCGGCGAGTTCGCGGATCGTGACCAGAACCTCCTTGACCGTCTCGGGGTCCAGGGCGGCGGTGACCTCGTCGAACAGCATCACGTCGGGCCGCATCGCCAGCGAACGGGCGATGGCGACGCGCTGCTGCTGGCCGCCCGACAGCTCGCCGGGATAGGCGTCCTCCTTGCCCGCCAGCCGCACCTTCGCGAGCAGAGCCCGGGCTCGGACCTCGACCTCGCGCCGATCCTGCCCAAGGACGTGGACGGGGGCCATCATGACGTTTTGCAGCGCGGTCTTGTGCGGGAACAGGTTGTACTGCTGAAACACCATGCCGACCTTGCGGCGCAGCGCCAGCTTGTCGAGCCGCGGATCGGTGACTTCGATTCCCTCGACCTGAATCGAGCCCGCAGTGACGGGGACCAGCGCGTTGACGCAGCGGATCAGCGTCGACTTCCCGGAACCCGAAGGCCCGATGATGCAGACCACCTCGCCCTTGCGCACATCGAAGCTGATCCCCTTCAGGACTTCGAATGTCCCGAAGGATTTGTGCACGTCGACGACGCGGACGATCGGCTGATCGGGTGTCCAGCCGTCGGACGGGGTAACGGCCATCGTCGCAGGCGTCATGCTTTCAACGAGTCTCGAAGCGGCGTTCCAGGGCGGCGGTCAGCCGGTCGATCGGATAGCAGTACAGGAAGAAGCACAGCAGGGCGAAACCGTAGAGCGGCGCGAACAGCTCCGGGCGCCCCCCCTCCGCCGCGTGCACCTGCGCGGTCAGCGTCAGCATCTCGGTCACGCCGACGATCGACGCCTGCACGGTCGCCATCGCGATCAGCGCGTAGACGTTCATCCAGGGCGGCAGCATGCGCTTCAGGCACTGGGGTAGAATGATCCGCCACATGGTCTGGCGTCGGGTGAAGGCCAGGGACTCGGCGGCCTCCCACTGCGTATTCGGGACCGAGCGCACGGCGCCGCGGACGATCTCGGCGACGTTGGCCATGACCGGCAGGCTGAAGCCGAACGTCGCCTTCACCCAATCGGGCAGCGGCACGCGAAATCCGAACACCGTGACCTGAAACGGCACCAGGAACATCACGAAGAACAGCAGCACCAGCCAGGGCACGTTGCGGAAGAACTGGGTGGCCGACCACGCGATGCCGCGCACCACCCGGCCCTCTGAGAGCATGGCAAGCCCGAGGCCGATGCCCGCGAGGGTGCCGAGTGCCATCGCCATCAGCGAGATGGCGACGTTGAAGGCGAAGCCGGTGAGCAGGAGGGGCGCCCACTTGATGACGACCTCCAGCGGCGAGAGGACGGCGACCCCGCCCTGTGCCCAGGCCGGGAGCGCGACGACCGCGACGCCGCACAGCAGCCAGCCATGGACGGGCCGAAGGCGCGCGCCCTGCCCTGCCCCGGCGTGGGCGAACGGCAGCAGCACCGGCAGGTCACCCGGCCGTCCGGCTGGGGCCCTGTCGCCGGGACGATTCGGATCGGCTGCGCTCATCGGCCGTAACCGGGGATGCGCAACGTCCGCTCGACGCGGTGCATGATCCAGACAAGGACGCCGACGAAGACCGCGTAGGTCGCGAGCAGGACGAGCATCATCTCGAGGACGTTCTGCGACTCGGACCAGATCTGCTTGACCGCGTACAGGGTCTCGGGGACCGCGATGGCGTAGGCGAGTGTCGTGGTCTTCAGGAGATTGATCAGGTTGTTGTTCAGCGCCGGCAGGCAGACGCGCAGCGCCAGCGGCAGAACGATATGGCGGTACGCCTTCAGGCGGGTGTAACCCAGGGCCTCCGCGGCCTCGATCGTTGTCCGGGGCACGGCCTCGATGCCCGACCGGAAGATCTCGACGTTGAAGGCGCCCGCGAACAGAGACAGCGAGACGATGGCCCATTGCACGTTGCTGAGGAGCGGGGCGCGCAAGCCATCCGCGGTGCGCAGGTCCGGCAGGATCGTGCCGAGGCCGAAATAGAAGAAGAAGATCTGCACGAGCGGCGGCGTGTTGCGAAACACCACCACGAAGCCGTTCACCAGCCCGCGCAGCAGACGCGACGGCCCGCTCTGCAGGAGCGCGCCGACCGCCCCGATCACGAGGCTGACCAGGATCGTGCTGACCGCGAGCAACAGCGTCATCCGGAGACCGGAGACGTAGCGGTCCCAGTCGTACGGATCGTAGAAGACGGTGAAGTTGAAGCCCGTCGTCTCGTAGAGACGCTGGAACCAGGCCTGGACCGCCTCGATCATCGCAGCCGGTGGCTCGGCTTCGTCGTACGAACCGCCATCAGTTGGTCGCGTTCTTGTACTTCTCGTGCATCGCCTTCGAGTAAGCGGTCGGCTCGATGCCCCACTTTTTCTCTTCGTCGACGATGAAGCCGGTCTTCATCCAGTCCTTGGTGGCGTTCTCGACCATCGCCTGAAGGGTGGCGTTGCCCTGCGCGACCGCCATCATCCACGGCGCATCGAGGATGCCCTTCAGGGGCAGCGCGTAGCCGGCCTTCCAGTCGTCGTCGAGAAGTTTACCCTGGAGCATGCTCTGGTCGTAGACGTAGCCGAGGCAATTGCCTTGCTTGAGCGCGAAGAGCGGCTTCTCGGAACCGTCGAAGGCGATGATCTCCGCCCCATAGGTGCGTGCGACGTCCTTGTTGTACCACGCCCCCGAGGTTGCGCAGAGCGGCTTACCCTTCAGCTGCGCCCAGTCGGTGATGCCGGAGGTCTTGGGCAGCAGCACGTTGACGAAATCCGAATAGTATTGCGGGTCGATGGCCTGCACGACGCGGCGGCGCTCCGGCTTGTCGGAAAGCGTGGCGATCAGCAGGTCGACCTTGCCCTGCTGCAGGAACTCGATCCGGTTGGCCGAGACCACCGGCACGAGTTCGAGCTTCACGCCGAGCCGCTTGGCGAGGTCGGCGGCGAGGTCGGGCTCAAGCCCGATGATCGTCCCGCTCGGGTCGCGGAAGCCGAAGGGCTTGTAGTCAGCCTTGACGCCGACGATCAGGGTGCCCCGCTGCTTGATCGCGTCCACGCCGTCGGCGGCCGCACTCCGGCTGGGCACGGAGAGGGTCGCAATCGCCGTGAGGGCGGCCAGCGCGCCGGCGGCCAGGGTGGTGCGGACGGTGTATCGCATCGGATCGTTCCTGCGCGGATGAACTGATCTTGGCATGGATTCAAGCAATCCACGAGCCATTCGAGCACCCGTTGTCGACGGGAGTCCCGGTTTGAGCAGCTGGAGGCGTTTCCCCGGGGCTCATCTTGCGAAGCGCGCGAGGGCGAACGGTCTCAGGTCGATCCGACCGGCATCGCCGGCCAGTTCCGCCGCGACAGTTTCCCCGATCCCGGCCGAGTGCTTGAAGCCGTGTCCCGAGCAGGCCGACACCACGAGCACCCGATCCAGGTCGGGATGGCGGTCGATGATGAAGCCGCGATCGGGGGTCACCGTGTAGACGCAGGCCGCGGCCCGGACGACCTCGGGTGTTGCGCCGGCCAGCCGGTTCGCGACGCGCAGCCGATACATCGCGTCGGATTCCGACGCGTCGACGACGCGGTTCACCTCGTCGGCGGTGGTGGTCGTGCTGTACTGCTCCGTCGCGACCTTGACGGCGTGCTCTCCCGGCATCGGCGGGAAGCCGTAGAGGTATTCCGTATCGCTCGTCCCGTACATCCAGATGAAGACCGGTGCCGACGGCCCGTACGCGGTTTCATCCGCCAGGGCATACCAGTGCAGGAGCTGGCGCCGGACCGTGAGCAGACGGTCGAACGGGCGGCCGAGCAGCGGTGCCGTCCAGGCGCCGGCGGCAACCACGGCGCGGTCGGCCAGGATCACGCCGTCCGTGGTCTCGATCCGGAGACCGGACCCGTCCTCCCGAAGCCCGAGCACTTCGCAGCCCGTCCGGATCTCGGCCCCGGCCGCGGCCGCGGAGGTGAGCTGCGCCGCGATGCAGCGCTCCGGGAACACGTAGCCGCCGCCCGGCTCGTAATACGCCTTCTCGTCACCCGCGAGATTCAGGAATTGCGGGAACCGGCGGGCGACCTCGGCGCCGTCGAGCACCTCGTGGGCGATCCCGGCGTCCTGCGCGGCGCCGATCGAGCGGCCGACGAAATCCGGCTTGCCATGGTGGGAGGAGACGCCGTGGCCGGGCGCCATGACGAGGGCGCCGCAGGCGTTCAGGAGGGTCTCTCCCGTCGCGGCCTCCAACTCGCGCCAAATGCGATGCGAGGCGGTGACGAAGGGGACGTAGTCGCGCCCCTCACCCACGGCCTGCCGGGTGATCCGCGTCTCGCCGTGGCTCGACCCGAGCGCATGCGGCGGCGCGAAGCGGTCGAGCCCGATCACTGCGGCCCCGCGCTTCGCCAGCTGATAAAGGGCGGCGCTGCCCATCGCGCCGAGCCCCAGCACGGCAACGTCGACCCGGCGGCTCACGGGCGCACGTCCATCGCTGCGCCGTGGCGGGGATCATCCGCGTCGCGGGAGGGCGGCAGATCGGCGGGTCGAGGCATCCTGGATCGATCTCGGACGACGCAACGGGAGATTTCGAGCATGACGCGTCCGCGTTGTTGCGCTTGACCAAAACAGACGGTTTCTTGACCCGATGAGACGCCAGACACCCCAGATGCGTGATGCCGACCGCCCGGCGCCGGGCGACACGCTGCAGGAGATCGGCTTCATCCTCGTTCCGGGTTTCGCGCTGATGTCGTTCGCGTCGGCCTGCGAGCCGTTCCGGGCGGCCAACGATCTCGCGGGACTCCCCCTCTACCGGCTGCGCTATTTCGGTGAGGGCGGGGGTCGGGTGGCCTCGTCGTCCGGAACCGAGGTTCCCATCGAGGATCTGCCCCGCACCCGCGGGCATCTTCATACGGTCTTCGTCTGCGCCGGTGGCGAGCCGACCGGCTGGGACCGGCCCGTGATCCACGCCGCCCTGCGGCGGCTCGCCCGCTTCGGTGTCCGCATCGGCGGCATCTCGGGCGGCCCCTACCTGATGGCCGCCGCGGGATTGCTGTCTGACCGCGCATTCACGGTCCACTGGGAATATGCGGGTGCCACCGTGGAGGCGTTCCCGGATGCGCGCCTGAAACGGGCGCGGTTCGTCGCCGACGTCGATCGCCCGACCTGCGGCGGCGGCGTCGCGCCCCTCGACATGGCTCACACGCTGATCGCCGAACGCCTGGGGCCAGCCTTCGCGCGCCGCGTCTCCGACTGGTTCCTGCATACGGCGGTCGGGGCCGCGGACGATCCGCAGCGTGCATCCGCGGTCGAACGCTACGGCGTCCACCATCCGGCTCTGCTGGCGGTCATCGAGACGATGGAGAAGACGGTCGAGGCGCCGCTCGGCCGCCAAGCCATGGCACGTCTCGCCTCGGTCAGCCCGCGTCACCTCGACCGCCTGTTCCTCGAGAAGCGCGGACTGAGCTTCTCAGCCCAGTACAGGGCCATCCGCCTCGCCCATGGCCGGCGGCTGCTGCGCCAGAGTCCACTCAGGATCGGTGAGATCGCGACGGCCTGCGGCTTCGCGAGCACGGCCCATTTCTCACGGTGCTACCGATCGCATTTCCGCTGCAGCCCCTCTTCCGAACGCTCCCGAGGCGGTCAGGTCGCGCACGCGCAAGACGCCGTGTCGGCTCCGGAACACGCCTGAGAGCGACTGTCCCCCGCTGAGCCTCTGACCGGTCAGCTGCCTCCTGTCGAAGCGGGTGAGCGGACGAGACCATCGCGGAGAACCACGCCACCGTCCCCCGGCTCAAGGCCTCTCTCGACAGGCCCGGAAGCGCCCTCTCGGGCGGCGCATGGCAAGTGCCGGCGCTGGCCCGCTGTCTGTGCAGCGCGCCGACCATTCTCCTGCCCGACGAGCCGACGGAGGGAATCCTGATCCTGCAGACGGGGGTCATCAAACGCGAGGTCCCGACCGAAGTCACCCGCGACCGCTCGCTGATCGACGCGTTCGTCGGTATGACCGGAGCCGCCACCGCAATCCTTTTCTCCCTGGCCAAACCCGGAGCTCTCCGATGGATGCCGCCCCGATCGACGCGCCCGACCTCGCCGGGATGCTGACCGAGATGACCGTGGCCGACGTTCAGGCTGCCTTCGCCCGGGGCGTGACGGCCGAGGCCCTGACCCGGGCCTTCCTGGCGCGGATCGAAGACCTCAACCCGCGCTACAACGCGATGATATTCCTGAACCCGCACGCCCTCGAGGAGGCGCGGACGATCGACCGGCGCCGGGCCGCGGGCGAGCCGCTGGGACCGCTGGCGGGCGTGCCGGTGGCGATCAAGGACACGATGGACGTCGCCGGCCTGCCCACCACCGCTGGCTGGCACTTCCTCTGCGCCAAAGCGGGGGGCGTCGACCTGATGCCCGCGACGGACGCGCCCGTGGTTGAGCGCATGCGCGCGGCGGGCTGCGTCATCCTCGGCAAAACCAACGTGCCCGTCCTCAGCGCCACGGGCAGCCACGCCAACGACAGCTGGGCAGGCCCGACGCTCAACGCCATGGCGCCGGACCTCCTGCCCGGCGGGTCGAGCGCCGGCACCGCTACCGCCGTCGCCGCCAGCCTCGCGGTGCTGGGGCTCGCCGAGGAAACCGGCGGCTCGATCCAGAATCCCGCCTCGGCGCAGGGCCTCGTCGGCATCAAGCCGACCTTCGCCCTGGTGCCCAATACCGGCGTGGTCCCCCTCGCCGGAAGCACCCGCGACGTGGTCGGACCGATCGCCCGCTGCGTGCGCGACGCCGCGCTGACACTGGATGCCCTGGCGGGCTACACGGCCGGCGACCCGAAGACCGTGGCCGGGATCGGCCGCCGTCCGAAGGGGGGCTACGCCGCCGGGCTCTCCGGGACGGCCCTGCGGGGCAAGCGCCTCGGCCTCTACGGACCGGGCTGGCGCGATCGCGCCCTGTCCCCCGAGACGACCCGGCTCTACGCCCGGGCGCAGGGCGAGATCGCGGGGCGAGGCGCCACCCTGGTGGCCGATCCGTTCGCCGGCAGCGGCTTCGCCGCGCTCGGTCAGCCCGTCGCGGGCCTCGACCATTACGATGCCCGAGGCATCGAGAGCGTGCCGTTCGACCTTCACCTCTATCTGCAACGGCTCGGCCCGCAGGCCGCGTACCGGTCCTTCGCCGCGTTCGCCGCAGCCACGAAGGCGGAGGACCCGTTCGCGCCGGGCGGCGTGCTCGACTGGATGAACCAGGTTCCAGCCTTCGCGCCCTGCCTCGCCGACCCGCTCGCCCCGCCCGACCTGTCGGATTTCCTGGCGGCACGCGAGCGCTACCTGGAGATCTTCACGGACGTGATGACGGAGCACCGTCTCGACGCCCTGGTCTTCCCGCAGACCCGGGACGCGGTACCGGCCCTGCACGGATCGGAGCCGATCCACGAGACGACCGTGTGCGAAATCAACATCGCCGGCCTTCCGGGCGTGGTCGTCCCGGCCGGCCGCTACGTCTCGGGCTCGCCCTTCTGCCTGATCTTCGTCGGGCCGCTCTGGAGCGAGGCCGGCCTCCTCGCGCTGGCTTACGACTACGAGCAGGCGACCCGCTACCGTCAGGCCCCCGCTCTCCCGGCCTGACGCCCCGCGCCGCCGGCCCGGCGGGACCTATCCTGCCGGAAGGGACGGCGCCGGCGGCGCGACGAGGCTCTCCCGGCGCAGGCCGACGCCGCTCGTGCCCTGCGCCAGCATCGCCCGCAGCAAGGCGTCCATCTGATCGGCGGCCGCCTCGATCGCGAGCCCGTCCTGACGGATGTTCGAGATGCAGTTGCGCCGGGAATCGGGCAGGCCCGGCTGCGGACCGAATGTGATGTAGCAGCCCAGGCTGTCGGAGGCCGACAGACCTGGCCGCTCGCCGATCAGCACGACGACGCAGCGCGCCCCGAGGCGAGCGCCGACGGAATCGCCGATCGCCACCCGTCCCTGCCGCGCGACCACGACGGGGGCGAGGCTCCAGCCGGCCCGGCGCACCCGCGCGGCGAGCGCGGCGGCGGCCGGCACGGCGTTGAGAGCGACCGCCGTGGCCGAAAGGCCGTCCGCGATGACGATGGCGACGTCGGAACCCCGTTCGAGCCCGTCGAGGGCCGCCGCCGAGTCCGGGTGAAGCGTCCGGCCCCGGTCAGGCCGGCGCAGGTACTCGGCCCGATCGACCACGTTGGATCGGACCTCCACGGCGTCGAGACCCTGTTCCCGGAGGCCGTCGCGGATCGCGTCCGTGTCGAGGGGGGTCCAGACCGCCTCGCGGGCACGGGCATGGTCGAGGCCGAAGGCGAGCGCCGCCCCGGTCGGCAGACCGGCGCCGTGCGCGCCCAGGGCGATGCGGGCCTGGGTCAAGGCGCGCAGGTCACGCAGCGACGGCGCCCTGGCGCGGGTGGGCTCGGCGGGTTCGCTCATGCCGCCCGTCCGGGCAGGAGCCGGGACGCGGCGGCGAGGGCCTCGGGCAGTTCACCCGCCGCACCGGCGAGCCGGCCCTGCGCGTCCGTGATGCGGACGTCGCGCAGCCACGCCTCGAATTCCGGAGCCGGCGGCCGTCCGAGGGTCTCGCGGGCGAAGACTGCATCGTGATGGGACAGGGACTGGTAGTTCAGCATCACGTCGTCCGCTCCCGGCACGGTGATGACGAAATTGACGCCGGCCGCGCAGAGCAGGGTCAGGAGCGCGTCCATATCCTCGCCATCGGCATCGGCATGGTTGGTGTAGCAGACGTCCACACCCATCGGCAGGCCCAGCAGCTTGCCGCAGAAATGGTCCTCCAGTCCGGCCCGGATGATCTGCTTGCCGTTGTAGAGGTATTCGGGGCCGATGAAGCCGACGACCGTATTGACGAGCAAGGGATCGAACTCCCGCGCCACGGCGTAGGCACGCGCCTCCATGGTCTGCTGGTCGACGCCCCAATGGGCGTCCGCCGAGAGGGCCGAGCCCTGGCCGGTCTCGAAATACATGACCTGCCCGCCCGCCGGGCAGCGGCCCAGCGCCCGCGCCGCCGCGGAGGCTTCGCGCAGGAGGTCGAGGTCCACGCCGAACCCGGCATTGGCTTTCTGCGAGCCTGCGACCGATTGGAACACCAAGTCCACCGGGGCACCCTGGGCCATCGCCTCGATGGCGACGGTGACGTGGCCGAGGCAGCAATGCTGGGTCGGAACGCCGAGGCGCAGGCGCAGCGTCTCGAGGAGTTCGACGATCCGGATGTAGTCCGGCAGCGAATCGGTGGCCGGGTTCACGCCGATCACCGCGTCGCCCGAGCCCATCAGCAGACCGTCGAGGGCCGAGATCAGGATGCCTTCCGATGAATCGGTCGGATGGTTAGGCTGGTTGCGGGTCGCGAGGCGGCCGGGCAGGCCGATCGTGGAGCGGAAGCGCGTCACCACCGGCCGCTTGGCGGCGATGGCGACGAGGTCCTGCAGCCGGCAGATCTTGGAGACCGCGGCGACCATCTCCGGCGTGAGGCCGGGCGACAGGGCGGCGAGCGCCTGCGCGTCGGCGGCGGGGGAGAGCAGCCACTCGCGGAAGGCGCCGACCGTCAGGGAGGAGACCGGCGCGAAGGCACCCGCGTCGTGCCGGCGGGCGATGAGGTCGGAGACCTCGTCCTCCTCAGAGGGGATCAGCTCCTCGGCCAGGAAGGTCTTCAGCGGCAGGTCCGCCAGCGCGATCTGCGCGGCCAGACGCTCCACCGGCCCCTCCGCGCAGAGGCCGGCGAGCTGGTCGCCCGACCGCTCCGGCGTGGCCTTGGCGAGGAGGCTGCGCAAGTCGGGAAAGGTGAAGCGTGTGCCTTCGATCGTCGACGCATAGGCCATGGCGGGCACTCCCGGCGCGCTGTCGGACGTCAGGTAGCCCGATCGTGCCGGATTTCGAGTCCGCCGGGGAGCGGGGACGGCGCCCGCCCCGCGCGGACCTTGCCCGCCCTCAGGCCGGCAGCACGACCACCTTCGTCTTCACCGGAGTCCGGGCGTAGAGGTGGATCATGTCCTGGCTGAGCAGGCCGACGCAGCCGCTGGTGATGCCCGTGCCGATCGATTCGGCGTCGCTGCTCGCGTAGATCGTGTACAGCGTGTAGGCGCCGTTCTGGTAGAGATGGAGCGTGCGGGCGCCGAGCGGGTTGTCGAGGCCGCCGGGCATGCCGCGGGCGTATTTCGCGGCCTCGGGCTGGCGGCGGATCATCTCCTTGGGTGGGGTCCAGGTCGCCCATTCGGACTTGCGGCCGACATAGGCGTCGCCGTTCCACAGGAAGCCCTGACGGCCGACATTGGCGCCGTAGCGCGTGGCGGCGCCATCGCCCTCGATGCGGTAGACGTAGTAGTTGGCGGGATCGACCACGATCGTGCCGGGCGCCTCCGACGAGGCGTACTGGACGGTCCGTCGATAGTATTTCGGGTTGACCTTGCTGACGTCGACCGCCGGGATCGGGAACTTCTCGTTTGGCATCGGCCCGTAGGTCTTCGCCGCCTCGGCCATGAGCAGGGTGTCGGTCGTCCCGCACCCGCCGAGCGAGAGGGCGCCGATCCCGAGGGCCGAGCCGGCCAGGAACGATCGGCGGCTGAGAATCCCCGCCTCGCGCCGCGCCTGCCCGTCGAGGCCACCGACCATGCGATCGTCCGTCATCATCGCCCTGGACTTCCCTGTCCTGCAGCCCGGCGCGGCCACGCGACGTGTCCCCGTCGCGCGAACGGCCAAGCTTGAGAGTGCCGCGTGCCAGCGCGCGCGGCAAGCTTGTCTTTACAGAGTCGAGAGCGGCCGAAATGCGTCGCAAGTGTGGTGGGTCCTCGCGATCTCCGGACTTGGTTGCTGAACGACCGTGCTGAATGCGCCGAGTGTGCTTCGGACGTCGCAGGCGTCCCGGCGCGGGGCGAGGCCGGTCGGCGGCGTCAGAACTGCACGCCGCGGGTCAGGCTGCCGTCCACCACGAGGTTGGTGCCGGTGATGAAGCTCGCGGCCGGGCTCGCCAGGAAGACGGCCGCGCGGGCCACCTCCTCCGGCCGCGCCATGCGTCCGGTCGGGTTCAGCCGGAGCGCCTCGGCGAACAGCGCCGGGTTGCCGGTCTCGATCTGGTGCCAGACGCCGCCCGCGAAGTAGGTGTTTCCGGGGGAGACCGAGTTGGCGCGAATGTTCCGGGGCGCGAGCTGGAAGGCCAACCCCTGCGCGTAGTGGATCAGCGCCGCCTTGAAGGCGCCGTAGGGACCGGCCGCGAAGTCGATCTCGCGCCCGGAGACGCTGGAGATGACGACGATCGCGCCGGCCTCGGAGCGTTCGAGGAACGGCATCGCCGCCTCGACCGCCGACACGGTGCCCATCATGTCGACGGCGAAGCCGCTGCGCCACGCCGCCTCGTCGCTGCCGACCGCCAGGGCGCTCACGTTCGGCACCACGATGTCGAGGCCGCCGAGTTCCTCCGCGGCCTCGGCGATCCAGCCGCGCAGGGCGGCGGAATCGGCGACGTCGAGGGCGCGCCCGGTCGCCGCCACGCCCTTCGCGCGCAGGGCGTCGACCTTGGCGGCGACCTCCGCGGCGTTGCGGGCGCAGAGGGCGACGGACGCCCCCTCGTCCGCCAGCAGGTCCACGATCGCCGCGCCGATCCCCTTGGTGCCGCCGGTCACCAGCGCCCGGCGGCCTCTGAGCCCGAGATCCATGCCATCCTCCTTCGTCGCCGGTCAGGCGTGGGCGATCGCCTTCGTGATCGAGGCGCCGAGCGTGTATTTCGGATCGACCATGTTGCCGAGCCGCACGCGCCCGCACTGCGTGAGCAGCATGTAGGCGTCGATCTCGTCGAAGCCGAAATCGGCCGCGAGCCAGCGGATCAGCTCCCGGTAGGCGATGCGCGCGGCGTCCTCCATCGGGCGGGACGAGCCGATCGTCATGTAGAAGTCTTCGGTCTCGAGCCGCGGCCAGCGGAAGGTCCAGCCCTTGATCAGGTCGATCTGCACCGTCGTGTGGGTGGGGTGCTCCACCGCGACGCCGCAGAGCTCGCCGTCGCCCTGCGCGGCGTGGCAGTCGCCGAGGTAGAGGAGCGCGCCCTTGGCATTCACCGGCAGGTAGATCACCGCGCCGACGCCGACGTCCGGCAGGTCCATGTTGCCGCCGTAGTAGTCCGGCTGCAGCGAGGAGATCGCCTCGATCTCCGGCGAGGTGCCGATCGTGCCGATGAACGGCTGGTAGGGCAGCGTGATCCGGTCGTTCCAGCGCACGCCGTGCTCGGCCGTGACCTCGAGCTTGCGCACCCGCTCGGGGAGCGGCGGATTGAGGAGCGCGGTGTCGCCGGTGGCGACGAGGCCGCCGAATTCCGGCATGATCAGCGTCGTGCCGCAGGGCTGCGGGCCGCGCGGCCGGATCGAGCGGATCGCCACCGCGAGGCAGTCGCCCTTCTCGGCGCCGTTGACGTAGATCGGCCCATTCTGCGGGTTGAGGTAGGGGAAGTTCAGGATCTGCGTCGGGCTGTCGGTCTCGTGGCGGATCTTGCCCTCGAAGGCGTCGTGGGTCTCGACGGTGACGACGGCGCCGGGATCGACGGTCAGCACCGGCTCGGCGAAGGGGCCGTAAACGTAGTGATAGCGGCCCTGCTCGGCCTCGGTGATCGTGTGCTCCCGGCCGGGCTTGCCGCCGGCGACACCCTTGCGGGCCATGATGGACTGGTCGAGCCACTGCATGGTCGTCTCTCCCTTGGTTGTCGGACTTTGTTCTCAGACGGCGAGGTGGCGCCGCACGAGGTCGCGGTCGTCGAGGTCCCGGGCCGTCAGCTCCGCGACGATCCGGCCCTTGTCCATGACGTAGCTGCGCTGGGCCATGGCGCGGATCAGGTCGAGGTTCTGCTCCACGAACACGATCGTCACCCCGGTGCGGCGGTTGAGATCGACCAGGGTGCGGCCGATCTGCTGCACCACCGAGGGCTGGATGCCCTCGGAGGGCTCGTCGAGCAGGATCAGCGCGGGTCCGCCGACGAGGACGCGGCCGATGGCGAGCTGCTGCTGCTGCCCGCCCGAGAGCGTCCCCGCCCGCTGCCCGCGCCGCTCCCGCAGGATCGGGAACGGCCCGAAGGCGCGCTCGTAATCCGGCCGCTCGCCCTTCGGCAGCAGCGACGCGCCGACCGTCAGGTTGTCGGCGACGCTCATGCGCGGGAACACGTCGCGGCCCTGGGGAACGTAGCCGATGCCGAGGCGGGCGCGCCGGTGGGCGGCGAGCCCCTCCACGGCCGCGCCGCGGAACGCGATGCCACCCGCGGAGGCGGGCAAGAGCCCGACGAGGCTGCGCATCAGCGTCGACTTGCCGACGCCATTGCGGCCGATCACCGCCACGATCTCGCCGGGCCGGACCGCGAGGTCGACGCCCTGCAGCACGGGCTTGCCGCCGTAGCCGGCGCGCAGGCCGGTCGTCGCGAGGAGCGGCTCAGGCATCGGCGACGCTCCGCAGCGGCGGCGCGTCCGCCTCCCCGAGATAGATCGCGGCGACCCGCTCGTCCGCGATGATCGCGTCGGTGGTCCCCTGGGCGAAGATGCGCCCGACATGGAGCACGGTCACCCGCTGGGCGATCTGCCGGACAAAAGCCATGTCGTGCTCGATAGCCAGCACCGCGACGCCGTCGCGGTTGAGCGCCTGCACCATTTCGCCGGTGGCGAAGGTCTCGTCCGGCGACATCCCGGCGGTGGGCTCGTCGAGGAGGAGCAGGCGTGGCCTGAGGCTGATCGCCATGCCGATCTCCAGCCACTGCTTCTGCCCGTGGCTGAGGTTGCCGGCGCGGTCGGAGGCCGCCGCACCGAGGTTGAGGAAGGCGAGCAGCCGGCGGATCTCGGCGCCGAGCGAGGCGCCCTCCAGGTGGTGCTGCAGCGCGATCTCCAGGTTGTGGGCGACCGACAGGCTCGGGAAGATGCCCGGCACCTGGAACTTGACGCTCATGCCCCGCCGGATCCGCGCGAAGGGCTTGAGCGCGGTGATGTCCTCGCCGGCGTAGAGGATCTGCCCCCGCTCCGGCGTGTACTCGCCGAGCAGCAAGCGGAAGAAGGTGCTCTTGCCGGCGCCGTTCGGCCCGATCAGGCAGTGGATCTCCCCCGCCGCGAGGGCGAAGTTCACGTCGTTGGTGACGTGCAGTCCGCCGAAATGCTTGCTGAGGGCACGGGTCTCGAGGAGCGGGGTCATCGGCCGGCCTCCCGGCGGCGCAGGCGACCGAGCCGGCGCATGGCCGCCACCACGAGGCCGTCAGGCGCCGCCAGCACCACCACGACGAGGAGCAGGCCCATCACCACGAGGGCATACTGGCTGCCGTAGATCGTCAGCGCCTGGAAGCCGCCGAGCACCACGAGGGTGCCGATGAGCGTGGCCGTCAGGTCGCCGCGGCCGCCGACCGCGACCCAGATCACCGGCAGCGCGGCGGCGGTCAGCCCCATGCTGGAGGGCGTGATGTACTGGCCCCAGGCGGTGTAGAGCGTGCCGCTCAGCCCCGCGAGGGCCGAGCCGATCACGAAGGCGGCGAGCTGGTAGCGCCGCACGTCGTAGCCGAGCATCTCGGCCCGTTCCGGGTTCTCGCGGATCGCCACCAGCACGTTGCCGAACCGGGCGTTCACCAGGATGCGCAGCGCGAGGTAAACGACGATCAGGAGAGCCAGCAGCCCGTAGTAGAGGGCGACGTCGGGAAACAGCACGACGTCGCCGTCGAGCCACGGCACGGTCAGGGGCGGCATGCCGCTCATGCCGTTGTAGCCGTTGAGCCGCGCCGCGCCGATCTTCCATTCCGGGCCGGCGGTCTGCGCCATGAAGCGCTCCAGTGCGAGCGTCACCGACAGGGTGATGATGCCGAGGAAGACCCCGCCGATCCGGCCGAAGAACAGGAAGTAGCCGAGGAGCGCCGCCATGACGGCCGAGAGGGCCACGGCCAGCACCAGCGCCGCCAGGGTGAAGCCGTAGGCGGCGCCGACATTGAGGGTGAGCACCCCGTAGGCGTAGCCGGACAGGCCGAAGAAGGCGGTCTGGCCGAAGCTCAGCGCGCCGCCGTAGCCCCAGATCAGGCACAGGCCGAGCGCCATGAACACCCAGCAGAAGAAGTAGGCCGTGTTGCCGACCGTGTAGCCGTCCGCGAACCACGGGTAGGCGATGGCGGCGGCGATCGCGAGGGCGAAGGCGGTCCAGAAGGCAGGGCCGCGTCCCAGGGTCTGCGGGCCTTCGAGGCGCCGGAGAAGGGTCATCGCCAAAGTCCCCGCCATGGCCTCAGGCCCGCTCGCGCAGGATCAGGCCCGAGATGCCCCGCGGCAGCACCCGGATCACCAGGATCACCGCGAGGAGGAGCCCGATCTGCCCGAAGAGCTGGCCCTGCCAGGTGGTGAGGAGCGCCCGCACCGTGCCGAGCACCAGAGCCGCCGGCGCCGTACCGAGGAAGATGTCGGCGCCCCCCACGACCACGGTCACGAAGGCCTCCATGATGAAGGTCGTCCCCATGGTCGGCACGATCGTCATGGTCGGCGCGTAGAGCCCGCCCGCGAGGCCCGCCAGCGCCGCCCCGAGGCCGAAGGTCAGGGCGTAGACCGTGCGCGTATCGACGCCGAGGGCCTCGGCCATGTGCGGCACCTGGATGGTGGCCCGCGCGAGCGTGCCGAAGCGGGTGGCGTTGAAGGCGAGGTAGAGCCCGGCCAGCACCGCGACGGCGGCGACCATCAGCACCACGCGGTAGGTCGAATAGGAGTAGCCGCCGACCGTGAAGCTGCCGAGCGGCGTGCCGATCCCCGGCATGCTGGAGCCCAGCAGGATCAGCGTGCCCTGCGTCGCCGCGAGGCTGATGCCCCAGGTCGCCACGATCGTGTCCAGGGGTCGCCCGTAGAGGTGGCGGATGACGAGGCGCTCCATCACCATGCCGACGGCCCCGGCGACGAGCGCGCCGGCCAGGATGCCCAGCGGCAGCGGCAGCCCGGCCCGCGTGGTCGCCGCCGTGACGTAGGCCCCGCACATGATGAGTTCGCCGTGCGCGAGGTTGATGACGCCCATCATGCCGAACACCACCGCGAGACCGCAGGCGGAGAGCACGAGGAAGGAGAACGCATCCCCGATCTGGTAGAGGAACGTGAAGGCGTGGGTCAGCAGGTCCATCCGGAGGCCCGATCGTGATGGCTGGGGGCCGGAACCCGGGCTCCGGCGGTGTCGCGTCGTTTCCGGGCCCGGGGCCGCGGCGGCGCGTCTCACGAGCGCGCGCCGGCCCGGTTCAGGCCGCCGCGTCCGCGACGGCGCGTTGCGCGGCGCGCGGACGACCGGCCCGGCGGCTCAGGGCTTCGGCGGGTTGCTCGGCGTGTACTGCGCTATCGGATCCTTCTGGGTCAGGTCGCAGCCGGCCTTCCCGAGCCAGTAGGGCTGGATGTTCTCCCAGGTCTTCGGGAACGAGATCGCGTGCTTCTCGTCGACCTTGGCGAGGTAAATCGTATGGGAGACGTGCTGGCTCTTGGGATCGATGCAGACCTTGCCCTCCGGCGCGTCCACGCAGACGTCGCCCGCCGCGATGACCTTGCGCAGGTCGGCGCGCTTGGTCGAGCCGTTCGCCCGCTCGACCATCTGCTTGTAGAGGTAGACCGCGAGATAGGAGTTCTCGGCCTCCTGGTTGACGTAGGGCTCGTTCGGGAACTTCGCCTTCCACTTGGCGAGGAACGCCTTGCTCGACGGGCTGTCGACCTCCTCGATGTAGTTCGTGGTCACGTACATGTTGGCGAGGCTCGGGGGCTGGAACCGCTTGTGCTCGTAGCCCTGGCCGACATTGACCGACGAGCCCATCGGCACCTTCAGGTTCGCGGCTGCCGCCTGCTCGTAATAGGAGGCCTGCGCGGTCCCGACGAGCAGCGTCATCAGGATGTCGGGCTTGGCCTTCTGGATGTTCTGGATCGTCTGCGAGAACTGCGACACGCCGAGGGGGATGAACTCCTCGCCGACCATCTCGCCGCCGTTCTCTTTGACGATATTGCGCACCCACTCGGCCGAGATCTGACCGAAATTGTAGTCGGCCGCGATCGTGTAGACCCGCTTGCCGAACTTCTCCATCATCCACGGGATCAGCGTCGAGAACTGCTGCTCGGGCACCGCGCCGGTGACGACCATGTGCCCGTCGCAGACGCCGCCCTCGTACTGGTTGTTGTAGAAGGCGAAGCCGTCGAGCTGGTCGACGATCGGCCGGTAGGCCTCGCGCGACGCGCTGGAGAAGCCTGCGAAGACGGCGTTGACCTTGTCGCGCTGGAGTACCCGGCGCATGAATTCCTGATAGCGCGTGTTGTCGGACTGCGTGTCGTAGATCACGAGTTCCAGCTTGCGCCCGGCGATGCCGCCCGCGGCGTTGATCTCGTCCGCGGCGAGCTGGATACCGTGGACCTTTCCGATCGTGGCGATCGCGAAGTCGCCGGACTGATCCTCGAGGACGCCGAGCTTGATCGGGTCGGCGGCCCGAGCCGCCGGTGCGGCCAGGGGTGCGCTCAGGAGCAGGGCGGCCGCCAGGGCGGACAAACGTGGTCCGCGGGAGGGTGTCGGCATCGGGGCGTCCTCGTCTTCGGGGGTTGCTGGGAACTTCACGAGCGGGCGAGGCGCGCGGGCGCGATGGGCGCCGCGATCGGCGGGCGCGCCTGCACCAGGGCTTCGCAATAGGTTTCGAGGGGCTGGCGGGCGCGCATCGCGTCGCGGCGCAGCGCCTCGTAGGCCGCATCGTCGTCGAGGCCGTGCTCGTGCATCACCCGCAGGATCGCCTTGACGACGTGGCGCCGGCCGCGCCGCCGCTCCTCGTGACGCGCGAGGCGCTCCTCGAGGACGCGCCGGCGGTTGTGCTCGTTCACCGCGAGGAACAGGGCCGCATAAACCGAGGCGCCGTGGATCGGCTTGCGCAGCAGCCCGGTGGCGCCGAGCTGGAGCAGGCCCTTGAGGCGGCTCGGAGCCTCCACGCCCACGAGGCCGACCACGGGGACCGGCGGCAGGTCGGAGACGGCGCTCGCCGCGATGCCCGGCAGCGGCAGGTCGCCGTCCACGATGACGATGTGATGCTCGGGATCGAGGATCGCGAAATTGAGCCAGGGCGCGTCACCGGCCGGGAGGACCGAGGCCACGGTGAGCCCGAGCTTCATCAGCGTGCCGGCCAGAACCTCGGTGGCGGTGGTGGGCGGCGCGATCAGCAGGGCGTGCGCGCCGCTGAAATTCTGGATCAGGCGGGGATTGGTCATGGCACCACCCGCAGGTGCGGGCGCCGGCTCACCGGCACCACGCGCGGGTCGCTGCGCACCAGATAGGGGTCGGGCGCCACGGGTTCTGCTGCCTGCGCCACGATGGTGAAGCGGGCGGCTGCCGTCGAGAGTCCGATACGCGGCGTCAGGCAGGCATGCAGGGTCGTCTCGTCGAGGCGCACCCGCCCTTGCGGCGCCTCGAAGTCGCCCGCGCAGGCGGCCCGGCGCACCGCTGTGGCGTCCTCCGTCCCGGCCCGTGCCAGCGCCCGCGCCAGCAGATGGACCGCGAGATACGAGGATTCGGTGTCGGCCGACGCGGTCGGACCTTCGGGAAAGCGCGCCGCATAGGCCGCCGTGAAGGCACGGTTGCGGGGCGTGTCGATCGACGTGAAGTAGACGCTCGAGGACAGGTGCCCCTCGACCGCCTCCGGCCCGAGGGCCTCCAGCTCCGGCTCGGCGAGGCTGCAGCTGGCGACCGGCATCGTCCGCGGCTGGTCGATGCCGCGCGTGCGGCAGGCGCTGCGAAAATCGCGGAAGAACCGGTACGCCGAGGTTCCGATCAGGGTGTTGAACACGAAGTCCGGCCGCGCGGCCAGGATCGCCTCGATCACTTGGTTGAAGGCGGTCTCGCCCACCGCGAAGTAGCGCTCGCCCGCGACCCGGCCTCCCGCGATCGCCAGGGTCTCGCGCAGGATCCGGTTGTTCTCCCACGCCCAGATGTAGTTGGCCCCGACGCAGAACGCCGTCCTGCCGCCCTGGGCGAGCAGGTGCTGCACCAGAGGCACGATGTGCTGGTTCGGTGCCGCTCCCGTATAGATCACGTTCGCGGAGGTCTCGAAGCCTTCGTAATGCGACGGATACCAGAGCAGAGCTTCCCGCTTCTCGAAGATCGGGATGATCTCCTTGCGGCTCGACGACGTGTAGCAGCCCACCACGTGCCGGATCCCCGCGCCGAGGAGCCGTTCGGCGCCGGCGACGTAGCCGGCGAGAACGCCCTGCGGATCGACGAACACCGGCTCGAGGACGACGTCGCCCTGCGCATTCACCTCCTCGACGGCCAGGGTGGCGCCGTTCAGCATCGCCCGCCCGAGAAGGCCATACGGACCGTCCGCGGAGAACAGGATGCCGATCCGGTGATGGCTGTGACCCATGCAATCCTTCAGAACGCAAAAAGCCCGCCAGTGCGTGAGCACTGCGGGCGGCATCGCCAGGACAGTTCGAGATAGATTGGCGCGAAACTGGGCAGCTTTGCCCCACGCCTGAAAACAAGGCTCTTCGGTTATGGCGCCGGTGTCAARCCCGGGCCGAAGCTTTCGGAAGTCGTGTCCGGCGCGGCCCTCGACCGGGGGCGGCCGAACGGCCGAACGACGGGACGGACCCCGTGTGCGCCGCGGCCGGGGCCGGCTCAGCTGCCGCGGTAGGTGGTGTAGCTCCACGGGGCGATCAGCAGCGGGACGTGATAGCGCCCGTCCGGATCGGAGACCCCGAACCGGACGGGTACGACATCGAGGAACGGCGGCTCCCCGGTCACGCCCGCCCCGGCGAAATAGGCGCCGACATGGAAGGTGAGCTCGTAGATGCCGACCGCCAGTGCCGTGCCTTCGAGCAGCGGGCGGTCGGTGCGCCCGTCGGCATTGGTGACGGCCGACGCAACGAGCTCCGCGGCTCCGCTGGGGGCCAGACGGTTCAGTGCGACGGCGACGCCCGCCGCCGGCCTGCCCGAGGCGGTGTCCAACACGTGGGTCGAGAGATGGCCCATGGCGAAGCTCCTTGCGGGAATGGGGGAACATCGCGTCCGGTGGCCGCGGGGGATGCGGAGGCGGACGCGACACGCGAGACGAGCATGCAAGAACGCGCCCGCGCAACCCGAGAGGGACTGCCAAGTCCCGCACGGGGCGGACGATCCTTCACCGTCAGCCGACCGCCGGCACCGTGTCGCGCACCGCGTCCAGCCAAGCTGGGACGTTCGCGTTGGGCCGATCGGCCTTCGCCGAGGATGGCGGTGCAGGCAGCGCGACCCTGGGCGGATCGGTTCCAAGACCAACCGATGGAGCGATCGTCTTCCATCGAATGCTGTTGCAGGATATCAATATCTCTATCATCATCGATGGTCTAAATTATTGTCTGCATGAGTGATCGATGAATATCTCGTTCGTGCTTGCCGCATCTGCGATTGCCGTCGCGATCGCGACGCCGGCTCAATCCCGCTCCAAGGCGGCGGCTTACCTGATCCAGCAGGAAATCGCGGATGGATGCGAAAGTCGTCACGGCACGATGGACGAGTCCGGAGCTGTAGAACGCGACCTCGACGGTGACGGCTTGCCGGACCTCATCATCGCACACGATGCCATCCGCTGCTCGGGATCGTCCACGCGCAGCCAGAATTGCGGCATGCAGGTCTGCGCGGTGACGTTCTACATGCGGCGGGGTCAGCTCCTGCAAAATGTTCACACCATGCTCGGCGCCGGCATCCGGGTCGGCCCGGAACGGATTCCGAAGGTGCACATGTTTGCCCATGGCGGCAGCCGTGGCTTCGTCCGTTGGAACGGTCACGGCTTTCAGTGACGCGGTCTGGTGAGATCGGCACCACGCACGGATTATTCCGCAAACCGGAATTTTGTACTGTCCAGAACGCGCATTCTGTCAGAAGCGCAGTCGCGGCATCCTGTTCCAACGGCTCGGGGCGAACCCCGACCCCGACGGAGGCCCGCACCCATGAAGCTCTATCACCATCCTCTCTCGGGCCATGCCCACCGCGCGCGCCTGTGCCTGGCGCTGATCGGTGCCCCCCACGAGCTGATCGAGGTCGATCTGAAGGCCGGCGCGCACAAGACGCCGGGCTTCCTCGCGTTGAATCCGTTCGGCCAGGTTCCGGTGCTCGATGACGACGGTACGATCGTGTCCGATTCCAACGCGATCCTCGTCTACGTCGCGAAGCGCCTCGGACGCTCCGATTGGCTGCCCGAAGATCCGCGGGGCGCGGCCGCGGTCCAGCGCTGGCTGTCGGTCGCCGCGGGTGAGATCGCCTATGGTCCGGCCGCGGCACGGCTGATCACGGTCTTCGGGGCCGGATTCCGTCCCGAGGAGGTGATCGCCCGGGCGCATACGCTGCTCGCGCGGATCGAGGCACACCTCGCCGACCGGGACTGGCTGGCGGCCGAGCGGCCGACCATCGCGGACGTGGCGGTCTACAGCTATGTGGCCCGCGCACCGGAGGGCAATGTAGACCTGTCCGGCTACCCGAACGTGCAGGCGTTCCTGCGCCGGACCGAGGGGCTGCCGGGCTTCGTCCCCTTTGCCGAAACCCAGGCCGGCCTCACGGCGGCGGCATGACGGGCGGGTCCGGGCGCGCCCGCGCACCGGACCGGACAGGAGCGGAGGGCGCGGACATGGATCACGGTCGGACCCTGCCGAAGCTGCCGACTTGGCATGCCGGCGAAATATCCATTCAGGAGACGGTCGGCGTCGCCGGGCGGATGGAGGCGATCGGTCGGCAGGTGGTGCGGGACCATATGCCCGATCAGCATCGCGCCTTCTACGCGCAGATCCCCTTCGTCGTGCTTGGAACCGTCGACCGGCAGGGAGACGCGTGGGCCACGCTCCTGGCCGGCGGACCCGGCTTCGTCAGCGCGCCGACACCCACCGCCCTGGACATCGATGCGCGGCCCGACCCCGGAGACCCCGCGGCCGAGGGGATGCGCGACGGGGAGGCCGTCGGTCTCCTCGGCATCGAACTGCATACCCGCAGGCGTAACCGTGTGAACGGGATCGTGCGGTCGTCTGCCGGCGGGGCGTTGCGCGTCGAGGTCGACCAGAGCTTCGGGAACTGTCCCCAATACATCCAGCTCCGCGACATGACCCTCGCCAGGGATCCCCGCGCGCCGGCCGCGGCCCCGGTCGAGGAGATCGCAAATCTCGACGGAGCGGCGCGCGTCATGATCGCGGCCGCCGACACGTTCTTCGTGGCCTCCTACACCGAGCGGGAGGGTCGCCGTCAGGCCGACGTCTCGCATCGCGGCGGCAAGGCGGGGTTCGTCCGCGTCGCCGCGGACGGCACGCTGACCATTCCCGATTTCGCCGGCAACCTGTTCTTCGCCACCCTCGGCAACATCCTCCTGAACGGGAAGGCCGGGCTGGTCTTCACCGATTTCGAGACCGGCGAACTCCTCCATCTGACCGGCGAGGCCGCGGTGATCCTGGATTCGCCCGAGATCGCAGCCTTCCAGGGCGCCGAGCGGCTCTGGACCTTTCGGCCGCACCGGGTCGTGCGAAGGCGCGGCGCGCTCCCGCTGCGCTGGTCGTTCCGGGCAGATAGCTGGTCACCCAACACGCTGACGACCGGCGACTGGACGGAGGCAGACGACCGTGTGCGGGCGGCCGACCGCGCGGCTCGCTGGCGGCCGTTCCGAGTGACGCGGATCGTCGAGGAGAGCCGTGCCGTCCGCTCCTTCCATCTGGCGCCGGCCGACGGCGCCGGCCGGATTGCGCACCAAGCAGGCCAGCATCTTCCGATCCGGGTGATGCTGCCGGGCACGGAGGCGGCGGTCATCCGAACCTACACGCTCTCGGTCGCGCCCTCCGACCCGACCTATCGAATCAGCGTGAAGCGCGACGGGGCCGTCTCGTGCCATCTCCACGACGACGTCCGGGTCGGCGACCTCATCGAGGCGCGCGCACCGGACGGACGCTTCACCCTCGACGCCCATGAGCCGCGCCCGGTGGTCCTCCTGGGCGGCGGAATCGGGATCACACCGCTCCTCGCGATGCTCCGACACGTCGTGTACGAGGGTCTGCGCACCCGCAAGCTCCGACCGACCACGCTGTTTTACGCCGCCCGCTCGAAAGCCGACCGACCGTTCGACGCAGAGCTGTCCGATCTGGCCGCAGCCGCGCAGGGTGCCGTCAGGATCGTGCGCGTCCTGAGCGACGTCTCCGACGCCCGGGCCGGCCTCGATTACGAGGCCGCGGGCCGGATCGACATGGTCCTGCTGACACGCGTTCTGGCCTTCGCCGATTACGATTTCTACCTGTGCGGGCCGTCAGCCTTCACTCAGGCGCTCTACGACGGGCTGCGCGGCACCAACGTGCCGGATGACCGGATCCACGCGGAGGCGTTCGGTCCCTCGACACTGGTCAGGACGGGCGGGCCGGCGGTCTTCGCCCCACCCCGCCCGCCGGCCTCGGCCGAGTCGGTGCCCGTGGCCTTCCTCGAAACCGGGAAGGAGGCGCGCTGGATACCGGGATCGGGCAGCCTCCTCGATCTCGCCGAATCCCGGGGGCTCGCGCCCGAGTTCAGTTGCCGCGAGGGGACCTGCGGGACCTGTCGCACCACGTTGCTCGCCGGCTCGGTGACCTATCTCAAGGAACCGAGCGCCGCCGTGGCGGAGGACGAGGTGCTGATCTGCTCGGCGGTGCCGGCCGACGGGACGGAGCGGATTCAGCTCGCCCTGTGACGCGCGTCGCAGCCCGCACGATCCGCTCTCTCCGGACTTCGCCGACCGGGGCGGCGCACTACGCCTATGAAGACCACCACGGCAGCGGGCGCGGGTTTCGGACCTTCGGGACCGAGAACGGGGAATTCGCCGAAGACGGGCTGATGCACAGTCGGCACAGCAGCATCGACGCGTTGCCCGTCGCGGTATCCGACCGCAGATTCCGCTGGCCCCTCGGGCGCCGGCCGGACGATCATCCGGGGCTCAGTCCTCCTGGCTTCTGATCGCGCCCGGTCCGAGGGGGCGAGCAGGCCTCCTCGGGTCTCAGGGGCGTGGCCGGTGCGCGACGGCGAGGAGCGTGGTCATGGATCGTTGGCAGGCGATGCGGGTCTTCGCCAGGGTCGCCGAAACGGCGAGTTTTGCCGAGACGGCCCGCCTGCTGCACATGAGCCCGCCGGCCGTGACGCGCGCCGTGGCCGCCCTCGAGGAGGCCATCGGAGCCCGGCTCCTGATCCGCACGACGCGTTCCGTGAAGCTCACGGAGGCGGGCGGCCGCTACTACGCGGATTGCCGTCGCATCCTGGCCGACATCGCCGAGGCGGAATCGGCGGCGGCCGGCTCCAACGCGACGCCGTCGGGGACACTCGCGGTCACGGCGTCAGTCCTGTTCGGCAAGATGCACGTGCTCCCGATCGTGACCGATTATCTCGATATCCACCCGACGATGTCGGCGCGGACCCTGTTCGTCGACCGGCCGGTGAACATCGTCGAGGAAGGCATCGACGTGGCGATCCGGATCGGCCACCTGACCGATTCCGGCGTCACGGCCGCCCGCGTCGGCTCCGTGCGCCACGTCATCTGCGGCGCGCCGGCCTATTTTGCGCGGCACGGCGTTCCGACGACGCCGGCCGACCTCAAGCGTCACCGGATCGCGATCTCGACCGGCGCCTGGGCCTCGCCGGAATGGCGGTTTGGGGGCGGCGAGCGCGTCGTCGTCCACCCGGCCCTGGAGGGCAACACCAACGAGGTTTCCATCGGCGCCGCCCGGTCGGGCTGGGGGCTTGCGCGGGTACTGCATTATCAGATCGGCCCCGACCTGGAGGACGGGAGGCTCCAGATCGTGCTCTCCGACTACGAAGAGGCGCCCCTTCCGGTCCACGTGCTCTATCCCGAAGGCCGGCACGCACCCGCGAAGGTGCGCACTTTCGTCGACCTGGCGGTATCTCGCCTGCGCGCCAACCGGACGCTGAACTGAGACCCTGCCCGATGCGCCGCCCGGGCGGACCGGATCCGTCGGGTGCGCCGGGTCACGCGTGGGACGGGGCGCCGCCTTGTCCCTGCGGGCCGTAGGCGATCCGGAACGCGGTCGGGAACGGCGTACCCCCGTCCTCGACAGGCCCCTCGGCCCGCAGCCCGTCGCGGAGCAGGATGCGGCGCAGGATCTCGGGGATCATGGCCCCCGCTACGTATCGGCCGAGGCACGCGTGATGCCCGAGGCCGAAATGGAGATAGGCGTGATCCGGCCGGGTCGGATCGAACCGCTCCGGATCCGGGAGCCAGTCGTCATCGAACATCGCGGACAGGCTGAGCGGCAGAACCACCCGCCCCTTCGCGAGCGTGGCCGCATCGGCGGTGCCGCGCCCGAGAACGTGGTCGGTCTCGACCTGGCGGAACATGAAGGCCACGATCGGCGCGAAGCGCAGCGCCTCCCAGACATACCCGTCGAAGGCTGCCGAACCGGCCGCTGCGGCCGCGCGCGCCGCCTCCAGCACGGCGGGCCGCCGCAGGAGTTCGGCCAGGGCGTTCACCACGGCTTCCGAGGTGGTCTCGATGGCGCCGATCAGCAGCCCGCCGACATTGATCACCACGCGGTCCATGCCGAAGCCCGCCGCCGCCGGCAGGTGCAGCCGGAGCAGCCGGGTCAGGACATCGTCGGGCAGATCGGCGCCCGCCTCGATGGCCGCGACACGGGCCGGGATGAGGGACGCGAACGCCGCGCGCATCTCCTCGCGGGCGCGCGCCGCTTCCGTCTGGATCGCATCGGCGTCGGGCCGCTGGTCGAAGGGCAGGTTGTTGAACTGGTCGAACTGGTTCGCGTAGGACCAGCGCAGCAGGTCGGCGTCGGGGGCCGAGAAGCCGAAGACCTGCTGGACGATCCGCAGGGGCGCCTGGCGCGAAATCGTCGCCACGACGTCGGTCGCGCCGCCTCCGGCATCGAGGGCCGCATCGGTGATGGCACCCGCGAGCGCGCGGATCCGGGCGAGGTCGTCCCAGGCCATCACGGCGCGCATCACCGCCTTGTCGCGGTAATTCACCTCGGTCTCGTCGAGGGCCAGCATGAACGCGCCCATCTTGGGCCTGTAGAGCGCCACCGAGAAGACACGCGGCAGGGACAGGATTTCGGCGACCGCGACGCGGCGGGCGACCAGGACGACCGCGCCGCAATCGAGGACCGGCCGACGCGCCCGGAGTTGCGCGAAGAACGGTCGCGGCGCCTGCCGGATCCAGGCACGCGCGAGCGGCCAGCGTTCCGGCATGGGCAGCGCCTCCAGATCGTCCAGGCAGGGCGCATCGTGGCGGAGGTCATCCGGAACGGCCGAATCCATGCGAATCCTCCATGCGGCCGTGGCTCGGCCCCGGATGGGCCGGCCGGTCGTCGGCCGTCAGTTCAGGGAGATGTCCAGGCCCTCGCGCAGGCGCGCCACGAGTTCGCCCTGCCGGTGCGTCTCCGTCTTCGCGAAGAGAGCCCGCAGTTGCGTCCGGACGGTCGAGATCGCGATGCCGCGATCCCGGGCGTGGGCGTCGAGGGAGCGCCCCGAGGCCACGGCGTTGGCGAGGTGCGCCTCGGCTCCCGTGAGCCCGAACAGGCGCTGGAGACGGATGGTGGCGCCATCCTGGGCCTTGGCCGCACCGGTGCGGATCACGACCGCGAGTTCCGCCTTCACCCGGCTGCCCGTACCGGTTGGACGCCTGGACAGCGGGTGCAGCGAGACCCGATACGGCGTTCCGGTCTCGCCGCAGGTGATCGCGATGGGCTCGGCCTGTGTGATGGTGACGTCGCCGCTCGCGGCGGCCAGGGCCTCGCTGGCGGCACGCGCGAATCGTCGGGAGCACTGGCCGTCCTTGAGGACGAGGCTGCCCTTGTCGAGGGACAGGCCGGTCCGCGTCTGCGCCAGCGTCTCGGCGGCGCGGTTGGCGTGGGCGACGCGCAGTCGGGAATCGGTCAGGATCACCGCAGCATCGAGCAGATCGAGGGCCGAGGCGAGATCGGAGGAGCGCTCGGACGCCTGCCGCAGCAGCGCATAGAATTCGAAAGCCCGGCGCAGGTGCGGGACGAGCATCGCTAGCCGCCGCACCTCTCCGGACCGGAACGGTCCCGCCTCCTCGTCACGCATGGCCGCCAGCGTCGCCATGACGTCGGCCTCCCGGGCGAAGTAGGTCACGAGGCTGTGCTCGATCCCGAAGGGACGAACGACCTCCTTGAACAGCGCGGTCTCGCGGAACTGCGCCGGATCGACCCCCTCCTCCGCGCGGATGACCTTCCCCTGATTGGAGAGGATGTAGGGGAGACGCGGATCCTCCGTGGCGTGGCGGTAGAGGAAGGTGCGATAGGCCGACCGGTCGAAACCGGATACGGCCCACATGGGCTTGCGCGACCCGTCGAGGCTGAAGACGGCGAGCTGTCCGACCCGGCCGCCGACGAAATCCGTCAGATCCTCGAGAAGGGCGGACCATTCTTCCGGCTGGCCGACGCGGTCGTAGATGGATCCGACAAGATGCGAATAGGCTTCGAGATCCTGCATCGCCGTGCTCCACGAAAAGGGATGGTGCGGACGCGAACCAAGCTCGCCGCAGCGGGCTCCTTGCCGATGGTCCGGGGTCACCGGACCTCAAAGAACGTTACAATCGACGACAAACGAATACGCGCGTCGAAAGTAATTAAGGCGATATTGCCGCGCTTCTACAGCATGCGCAAGTATTCCAGCAGCTGGCGGCGCTGCATACCGTCGAGCCGGTCGGTTCCGTAGGCGGGACCCTCATGGCCGCGGTTGGAATTGCCCGGCAGGGTGGTGTCGAACAGGAACGGTCCGAGATCGGAGCGGAAACCGATCCGCTCCTCGTCGAGGATACGGCTGCCGACACGGAATGCCTCGGAGCGCTGGTCGGCCGGCAGGAGGATTTCATACAGGTTCGGCACCGAGCCGTTGTGGAGAAACGGCCCCGTCGCCCAGATCCCGTCGAGGGGACGCGCCTTGTAGACAAGGGGATCGCGATCCGTCCGCTTGGCCAGGAAGGTGGCGACGAGCCCCTTGCCGCCGTCGGTCGAGACGTCGTTGAGCAGCACGTTGCGCGATTCGGCCGCCGCGGCGCCCCGCTTGAGCAGCTGATCGACGATGGCGGCCTGACCCGGGCCGATTCCGGACGGGTCCGACGCCCGGTCGAGGGGAGCCAGGATGGCGCCCGCCACGATCGCCGCGACAAGGTCGAGGCTGCGTGTCTCGGCCGGGAGCGGCGGTGTCGTCGCCAGGAACGGCATCCGGACGCCTTCCAGGATGCCCGTCCGCGCGCGCCGCGACGCCGCGTTGACCGCCATCGTCGGGTCGGTCCCGATCTCGGCCAGGGGCGTCAGGACCACCGACTGGACCCGATCCGCACCCGTACGCGCGATCGCGTGGCAGGACAGGCAGAGCTGGTCGTAGAGGACCTTGCCGGCGGCGGCATCCTGTCTCTGCGCGTCGGTCCGCGGGGCGATCCGTTCCGGCCAAGCCGGAGCCGTCAGGCTGCCGAGCTGGCTTTCGATCCGCAGGAGGTTGACCCGGTCCGCCGAGGTGTCGAACCACAGCGGCGGGAGGGTCGGCTCGCGGATCTCGACGGCGGCGAAGACGCCGAGCACCTCGCCGACGTTGCGGCCCAGTCGCTCGACGGCGAGACTGTTGGGGGCGGACCCGTTCCACTGCACCCGGTCGTGCCAGGAGGTGTCCCACAGAAAGGGATAGCTGACGGGCGCGTTCGGCTCGGCAACGTTCCCGGGCTCGTGCAGGTCGATGCCGGTCGCGCGGTTGAAGATCATCCCGAAGGCATCGAGACGGGCCGGTCCCCAGGAGACTGCCGGACGGCTGGTCGCCACGTAGCTCGAGAACCCCTGGGCGAACCGGGCGAGGCTGGCGCGCAGGCGACGGCGATCGGCCTCCGCCTGGCTCGGGTCCTGCGCGGACAGCTCCGGCGGGATCACGCGGCCGGCGAAGCGGTCGAACCGGGCCGGCTCGTCGACGGTCTGGGAAACGGCACGGCCGAGTTCCTCGATGAAGGCGAACATGTCGGCGTCCGCCGGACCGCCATCCACCTGGATCGCCTGCCCGCGCAGCTCCACCCGGTTCACGTGGCAGGCGGCGCAGGTCATGCCGATCCACTCGCCACGGTCATCGACGTCCTTGGTGAAGCCGATCGGGAGACCCGTCCGCGGAAGGCCGCGCGCGCCGTCATAGGGATTGGGCAGGTAGCCGAAGCGCGTCAGCCCATCCTCGGCGAACAGGCTTTCGCCGTCCGGGCGTTCCAGCGACATGAACCAGGCATAGGGCATGATCTGCGAGCCCTGGCTCGCGCTGTAGAACCAAGCCCTCTCGTCATCGCTCCAGGATTGCGAAAGGAAGAGAGGGCGCGCGTGCGGCCCCGGCTCACCGGCGCCCGTCCGGGACGCCGCGAGCCCGATGAGCGCCGCCAGCGCGAAGCCGTGTGCGATCCGAGGCCGGGTCACGATCGCATCTCGGGCATGGTCGGGAACCCCGCACCGGTCAGGCTGCGCCGGACCCTGCTTACGGGGCAGCAGAGTCGAACGCGTCCCCCAAATGGATGATGCCAGCAATTCTGATTTCGCAAAACCTCTGATCTTAATGTGATCGTAAAAATTGATTTACAAGCTGATGTCGGCTACGATACTGACATTTTTCTAAAAAATGGCAAATATATCTACATAAAATTGTACGTAATATTGAACGTTTTCGCCGCAATGTGAGTGACGACAATCAAAAATCGATGATCTGCGGGACTTGATTTCGAGACCGGCGGCGAAGTCTCTTGCTGCAGATCTTGAATTCTGTCCCGCGGGGTCAAGCCAGCCCCGGAACGGCGCGTGCGGTCGGAGGAGCCATGGACAGCCAGGACAGGTCCGAACCGCTCGGAGACGCGGCACCACGCAATCTGCCGGTCCTGAGCGCGCAGGCGCTCCCATCCGTGCTCGATACGGAGCGGATGCTCACCGAGGAGCTGGATCACTTCTGCGGACCTTGTCCGGATGGCGACGCGCCGCCCTGGCAGCAGCGGGCTGATGAGGCGCGCCTCACGGCCCTCTGCCTCTCTGGGGGCGGCATCCGCAGCGCCACGTTCTGCCTCGGGGCCGTGCAGGCCCTGGCAACCCGGCGGATGCTGGGCGAATTCCACTACCTCTCGACCGTGTCCGGCGGCGGATTCGCGGGCGGCTGGCTGCAGACGTTCATCCGCCAGTGCGGCAGCCTCGACGAGGCGGAGCGGCGCTTGGCGGAGACCGGCAACGAAGCCTTCGCCAAGCTGCGGCGCTACACGAACTACCTGACGCCGGAAATCGGGCTCCTGTCCCGGGATACGTGGGCCGGCATCGTCCTCTACATCCGGAACACCATCCTCAACTGGCTGATCATCTTCCCGCTGCTGCTGTTCATCCCCCTGGGCTTGCTGGCCTACCGGACCGCCCTCGAGGCGGCGAGCCGAACCCTCCTGTGGCTTCCCCTGGCGCTCGGCAGCGCCGCCCTGCTGCTGGCGACCTTCAGCGCCTGCATCCTGCTGCCGAGCCACCGGCCGCGCGAGGCCGGGCGGACGTCCTACGCCTCACCGGACAGGATTGCGGTCCGCATCCTGGCACCCACGATCCTCTGGGCTCTGGCGCTGCCCTTCACGATCCGGGCGCTCTTCGACGAGCCGCTCCCGATCCCGAATCTGACACTGGGCATCCTGAGCGCCGCGTATGTCGCCGTCCAGGTCGCCGGATACGGCTTCGGGCTCGCGTGGCAGACGCAAAAGGGTCATCCCGGATTGTGGCTCTACAGGCGGAATTTCGGCCCGTGGCTCGCCAGCAGCCTCGTCGCGGCCGCCCTCATCTTCCTGGGCGCCCGCTGGAGCATCGATGGGATCGTGAGCCGCAATCCCGCGCCGTTCGATCCAGCGGCGGTGGGCGTTTCCCAGTTCCTGGCCATCCTGGCGCCGCCGGCCCTGATCGTCGCCCACCTGTTCCAGAGTGTGGTCTTCATCGGATTCCGCCGGAGCGCAGAGCGCGCCGACCTCGACCGCGAATGGGTCGCGCGGGTCGACGGGCAGCTGCTGCTTGCCGCCTTCGGCTGGGCGGCTCTGTGCCTGTGCTGCCTCTACCTGTCGGCCGTCGCCCTCGGTCGCGACGAGGCGGACCTCTCCGGGCTCCTCAGCGCTCTCGTCACCCTCGTCACCGGTCCCCTCGCGGCTTTCCTCGGCAAGCAGGTCTTCGTCCGCGCCCAGTCGCTGACCGCCAAGGGGCGGATGGACGATCTCGTGATGATCGGTCTGAGCGTGATGGCGGCGCTGTTCGGAATCAGCTTGTTTGTGCTCATGGGCTGGTCCCTCGGGCGGCTGCTCGGCGCCGCCTACGCCTGGTGGGGGCCCTGCCTGGCGCCCGCCGCAGTGCGGAGCGGCCCTGATTCCGCCTGTGCCATCAACCCCTACGCGATGATCGTCATCCTCGATCTTGGGGTGGCGGCGGTGCTGGCCGGCGCCGTCCAGCTCTTCGGCCGGGTCAACGTGAACCGCTTCTCGATGCACGGGGTCTATCGCAACCGCCTGACCCGGGCCTTCCTCGGCTCCGCCCGGGCGCACCGGGACGCCGACCCCTTCACGGATTTCGACGAGAGCGACAGCCCGCGGGTGGCCGAACTCGGGACGGGCAAGCGGTTGCTGCCGGTCATCAACATGACCCTCAACCTCACCGACATCCAGCGCACGGAGTGGGCGGAGCGGAAGGCCGCCTCCTTCACGGCGACGCCGTTCGCCTGTGGCGCGGCGATCCTCGACCGCGCCGAGATCCCCCGCGCGCCGGGCCAGCCGGACGGTCCGCGCGGGGCCTTCATCCGCACCACAGACTATGCCGGAATGGAGACGCGCGGCGACCGCGTGAGTGCCGGGAAAGGTCCGCTCCTCGGCGGCGTTCTCACGATCTCCGGCGCGGCGGTCAGTCCCAACTGGGGCTACCATTCCTCGCCCTTGATCGCTTTCCTGATGACGCTCTTCAATGTCCGGCTCGGTGCATGGCTGCCCAACCCCGCCGTCGCGCGGGCGGAGGATCTGCGGCTCGCCAAGCCGAAGAACTCCGTGCTGGCTCTCCTGAGCGAACTTGGCGGCCGCAGCACGGACGTCCGCCAAGCCGTCTACCTGTCGGATGGCGGCCATTTCGACAATCTCGGCCTCTACGAGATGCTGCGCCGGCGCTGCGCCCGCATCGTGGTGATCGACGCCGGCCAGGACGCAAACTGCACGTTCTTCGACCTGGGCAACGTCATCCGGAAAGCGGAGGTCGACGGGCTGGCGAAGGTGCAGATGGGCGAGATGCGCATCCGACCGCGCCCAGCAGCCGAACAGGCCGGCCCGCGGGCACCCGCCCTCGGCTTTGCCCGCGGCACGATCACCTATCCGGGCGCCCGGGATGCCGGCTCGCTGATCTACATCAAGCCGAGCTTCCTCGACGACATCCCCGCGGAGGTGCGCGCCTACGGAGCGACCAGCGCGACCTTCCCGCACGAAAGCACGGCCAATCAGTGGTTCACGGAAAGCCAGTTCGAGAGCTACCGCGCTCTCGGGTTCCATCAGGTCAGCCGGATGTTCGGCTCTCAGCTCACGACAATCTCGGAATGGTCGACCTACCTCGACGGCGAGATCAATCGCCGTCCGTGTACCTGATGGCTGGGGACGGCGGGATGATGGCCGCATTTGGTCGCAGCGCCGGACAGGGAAAGAGTGGTTCAGTCTCAGGTTGATTATGTGAGATCGTCGGCATCCTGTGCGGGCGGCAGGAGGTGGACTCGTGATGGCATCCGACCGATCGACCCTGCGCGATCGCGCGGGATCCGCAGGCTTCGCCCGCGATCGTGACGGCGCGGTGCGCTCGGATCGACGTGCTGCGCGCGTTACCCCGCAGCCGGCCGCGGCCTGACGGGAGACCGGCGCATGGACCAGTGGACCCGCCTCGATCCCATCTACGATTCTGAAGCGGCTGCGCGGACGATCTCCGGCTTGGCGGCGGCACGGGCGACTGCGCATGACCGGGACGACGGGTTCCCGGTGGACGACATCGCCGACCTGGGCCGCCTGGGACTGCTCGCCGCCCCCATTCCGGTCGACCAGGGCGGTGCCGGCCTGGGGACGGAGCCCGGCGCCGCCGCCCTCGCGGAAGTGCTGCGGCTCGTCGGCTACGGCAGCCTCGCGCTCGGGCGGCTCTACGAAGGGCACGTCAACGCGCTCCAGCTCATCGCCCGGCACGCTGCCGCCGGCCAGCGGGCGCGCCTGTTCGCCGATGCGCGCGCCGGTCACCTCTTCGGGGTCTGGAACACGGAACCGGCAGACGGCGGCCTCCGGATCGAGGATCGGCCGGTCGGCGCACGGCTCCAAGGTGTGAAGAGCTTCGCGTCCGGCGCGGGTTACGTTACCCGCGCCGTCGTCACGGCGCGGCATCCGGGCCTGTCCGGCACGCCGATGCTGGTGGTGCCGATCGAGGCCGGCGAACGGGCCGATCTCTCGGCGTGGCGGGCGCAGGGGATGCGCGCCTCCGCCACCGGCACCGTCGACTTCACCGGCCTGCCGTTCGACCCGGACGACGTCCTGGGCGAGCCCGACGCGTACTTCCGTCAGCCGGCCTTCTCGGGTGGCGCATGGCGGTTCGCAGCGGTGCAGGTCGGCGGTCTCGAGGCGGTGTTCGACGCCTGGCGCCTGCACCTGGACCGCCTCGGGCGCGGCGGCGACCCGCATCAGTTGGCGCGGCTCGGCGAGGGCGCGATCGCGGTGGAAGGGGCACGCCTCTGGGTCGAGCGCGGCGCGCGGGTCGCGTCGGACTCCGCGCTGTCGCCCGAGCGGGTGGTCGCCTACATCAACCTGGTCCGCCTCGCGGTCGAGCGGGCCGGTCTCGAGGTCCTGCACTTGGCCCAACGCTCCGTCGGCCTCCAGGGCTTCCTGCGCGGCCATCCGCTCGAGCGGCTCTCGCGGGACCTCGCCACCTACCTCCGCCAGCCTGGACCGGACCAGGCGCTGACGACGGCTGCGTCCGAGATCCTCCAGGCCGGCGGGATGGCGGGGGATCTCTGGAGCGAAGGCACGGCTTGCGCATGTCGATGACGGCGCGCGCAGCCGCGCCGCGCGCCGTCTGGCGCGACACGCCGGATCGGTACGGCCGGATCAGCCGCGGGTTTCACTGGCTGATGGCTCTCCTGTTCACGTGGCAATTCGCCGGCGCCCTGCTTTACGTGACGGTCGGCGACATGGCGCTGACCCGCCTCGTGGGCGGCAGCCACTTCACCCTCGGCTTCACGCTGTTCGTTCTGGTGCTCCTGCGCGGGATCTGGGGATTGGCGAATTTCCGGCGGCGACCGGCGCATCCGGGCCGTGCCGGGCGCGCCGCGGCCGCCGGCCACGGCCTGATCTATGGCCTGATGATCCTGGTCCCGAGTCTCGGCCTGCTGCGCCAATACGGATCCGGCAAACCCTTCACGCCCTACGGCATTCCGCTGATGCCGGCACGTTCGACCAAGATCGACTGGATGATGCTGCCCGCCGACCTCTTCCATTACGGGTTGGGCTTCACGCTGCTGGTCGTCGTTCTCGGGCATGCCGCGATGGCGTTCGTGCACCGCCGGCTCTGGAAGGAGGATGTCCTGGCGCGCATGACGTGAGCGCACGCCGTCGTCCCCTCAGGCCGTGACGGCCTCGGCGACGGAGGGGACCCGGTCCGGCAGCGGCGCATCCAGGGTGAAGACCGCCCCGCTCTGACGGTACTGGATCTCGGCCGTGCCCCCCATCTCCGCCGCCAAGGCCCGCTCGATCAGGCGCGTGCCGAAGCCGCCGCGCGACGGCGCCGTCACGGGCGGCCCGCCGATCTCCTCCCAACGGAACCAGAGATGGGCTGGCTTCGCGCCGTCCACCACGTCCCAGTTGAGGATCACCCGTCCCTTGTCGTTCGAGAGGGCGCCGTACTTCACCGCGTTGGTCGCCAGCTCGTGCAGCGCCATCGTGAAGGCAAGCGTCAGCCGCGGCGTGAGCCACACCTCGGGACCGGTGATCAGGAAGCGCTGGGCCGCGCCGCCGCGAAACGCCTGCAACGTCCCGTCGACGATCACGCCCAGCGTCGCGCCGATCCAGCTCTCGCGGGTCAGAACGTCGTGGGCCGCCGAGAGCGACTGCAGCCGGGCGTCGAGGGTCCGGTGCGCCTCCTCCAGGGATGGGGCGTTGCGCAGGGTCTGGTGCGCGATCGACTGCATGGTCGCCATCGAGTTCTTCACCCGATGGTTGAGTTCGTCGGCAAGCAGGGTCCGATGCTCCTCGACGCGCTTGCGCTCGGTCACATCGATGGACACGCCGGCCATGCTCAGGGGCCGGCCTGCCGCGTCGTAGAAGGCCTGCCCCCGGATCTGGAGCCAGCGCAGCTCGCCCTGCGGGGTACGCGCCCGGTATTCGATGTCGTAATCGCTGCGCTCGTCGATCGAAGTCTGGACCGCCGCCTGCATGCGGGGGCGATCCTCGGGTTCAACCGCGTCGAGCAGGTCCGCGTAGCGGAACGGCTCATCCGCGGCCCGCCCGAAATTCAACTTGCAGGTGTCGGACGCCGTGAGCCGCATGTCGGTGAGGTCGAGGGTCCATGAGCCGAGGCGTCCGGCCTTCAGGATGAAGCGCAGCCGCTCCTCGCTGCGGGTGAGGTCGTGGGTGCGGCGCTCCACCTCCTGCTCCAGCGCGGCGCGATCACGCTGCATCTGCGCGAGCTTCTCCCGCTCTGGCGTCACGTCGTATTGCGAGGCGAAGAAATAGGTCAGCGCGCCGGTTCGGTCGAACACCGGCGCGATCAGGACGCGGTTCCAGAATATCTCGCCGCTCTTCTTGTAGTTCAGAATCTCGATCTCGATCGGCACCCGTCGCTCGACGGCCGACCTGATCTTGTCGACATCGTCCTGGTCGGTTTCGGGTCCCTGCAGGAAGCGGCAGTTCCGGCCGATGATCTCGTGATGCGCGTAGCCGGTGAGCTTCGAGAACGCGGCGTTGACGAAGACGATCGGGTTGTCCGGCTGGCTGGGATCGGTGATCAGCATCGGCATCCGCGTCGCCCGGACGGCGGATACGAACGGATCGGAACTCGCGTCGGTGCGCGCAAACTCCGCTTCGAAGCGGGTGCGTTCCAGCTGGTCCGTCAATGCCTGTCGCCCTTGCCACGACTTGCCGATGGCGGCCCTCGGCCGTCCAACGTCACGTTAACACAGAGGCGTTCGCTTGTGCGCAATCATCTCACGGGCCGATACGCCGCAGGGATAGCCGGAGCGGGTATCGGCGACCGCGAACCGAGATGCCCGGCGGCGCGCTCAGGACCGGATCTCGGTCAATTCCAGATCCGCCGGCTCGGCGCGCCGGAACCGCGCGAATCGCAGCGCCAGGACCGGGAGGATCAGCAGGTTCAGCACCGTCGAGCTGACGAGACCGCCGAGGATCACAAGGGCCATCGGGCCTTCGATCTCGCGGCCGGGCTCCCCGGCGCCGAGGGCCAGCGGCAGCAATCCGAGGCCGGTGACCAGGGAGGTCATCAGGATCGGCACCATCCGGTCCGCGGCGCCCTCGGCCGCCGTGGCGGCGTCCCAGGGGCGCCCGTCCCGGGTCACCATCTGCTCGTAATGCGCGATCATCATCACGCTGTTGCGCAGGGAGATGCCCGACAGGGTCACGAAGCCGACGATCGAGCCGAGCGACAAGACCCCGCCGGTGAGCGCCGCGGCGGCCACGCCGCCCACGAACGCGAAGGGCAGGTTGACCAGCACCAGCAGCAGGTTCGCCGCGGAACCGGTGACGATGGCGAGCAGCACCACGATCCCGAAACCGGCGAGCCCGGCATGGACCAGGAGGTCGCGGCGGGCGGCCGCCTGGGCTTCGGCGGCTCCCGAGAAGGTGACGTAGACCCCCTCGGGCAGCCGCACTTCGCGGGCGATCTTGCGCTTGGCCGCCGCCACGAAACCCGCCACGTCGCGGTTCTCGACGTTGGCGGTCACCGCCTGGACCCGTTGCGCGCCGAGGTGTTGGACCTGGTAGCGGCCGGCGCTCTCATAGACGTCGGCGACCTGGGACAGGCGGACGTAGCGCCCGCCGGAGGTCCGCAGCGGCAGGTCGCCGACCGCGCTGAGCCGGCCGCGCACGCGTTCGTCGAGGATGACCAGCACGTTGAAGACCGCGTTGCCGCGATAGGTCTGACCGACGAGGTCGCCCTGATAGGCGGTGCGCACCGCTTCCAGGACCTCCACCGGATCCAGGCCCCAATGGCGCAGATCCACCGGGCGCAGGGCCACGGTGACCTGCGGCAGCCCGGCCGGCGAGGCCTGCTGGACATCGCGGGCGCCTTTCACCTCCGAGAGTTCCCGCGCCACCGATCGGGCCGCCGCCTCGATTCGGTCGAGGTCGCTGCCGACGACATTGATCACGACCGGCGCGGTAAAGCCCGAGACCGTCTCTTCGATCCGCTCGGTGAGGAAGGTCTTGAGGGAGAAAGCCGCCCCCGGGAAGCCGGCGATCAGCTGCCGGATGCCCGCCTCGACCCTGCGCTGGTCGGCCCCGTCGAGGCCGGCATCGAGATCGATGTGGATCTCGCTGTAGTGCGGACCCGCGGTGTCCTCGGCGGCTTCGGCCCGCCCGATCTGCGCCGCTACGGCGCGCACACCCGGAATCCCCTTCAGGTCGGCGGTGATCAACCCGCCGAGCCGTTGCGATTCCTGCAGGGAGGTGCCGGGGACGGCCACCATGTGCAGGATCATGTGCCCTTCCTTGAGGTCGGGGAGGAACACGGCACCGAGGGTCGGCAGGATCGCGGCTCCGGCGAGCGTCACCAGCAGGCTTCCGGCCATGGCGAACCGTGGCGCCCGGCCGATCCCGGCGAGCAGCCCGAGGTAAGCCGCGCGGCTCCAGCGCACCACCGGCGGGTCGCGCGGGACGGCGCCGTCGCCGCGCGCCGTCCGGCCGCCGAGGAGCAGGAGCGCCAGGGCCGGCGTGACCGTGAGCGCCACGAGGAGCGAGGCGACCACCGCCGCGATGTAGGCCAGCGCCAGCGGACCGAACAGGCGGCCGGCCACGCCGGTGAGCGCCAGGACGGGCAGGAACATGAGGATCACGGCGAGCGTCGCGTAGGCGACCGAGGTCCGGACCTCCAACATCGCGGCCAGGACCACGCGGGGCGCACTGCGGCCACCGGTCCGCGCCTCTCGTAGCCGGCGCGCGACGTTCTCGACGCCGATGACCGCGTCGTCGACCACCTCGCCGATGGCCAGGGCCAGCCCACCGAGGGTCATCGTGTTGAGGCTCTCGCCCCAGGCCTGGAGGGCGAGCGCGGCGGCGATCAGCGAGAGCGGGATCGCCGTCGCGCTGATCAGCGCGGCTCGCCAGTCTGCCAGGAAGACGAGGAGCACGACCACCACGAGAACGCCGCCCAGCGCGAGCGCCTGCATGACGTTGCCGGTGGCGACGTCCACGAAGTTCGCCGGCCGGAACAGGTCGGTGCGCAGGGTCGCGCCCTCCCGGTTCAGGACCGGGCGCAACTCGTCCAGCGCGGCCTCGAGCCGGGCCGTCACCGCGCGGGTATCGACCCCGACCTGGGCACCGACCATCAGCAGGACGCCGGGCTTTCCATCCACGAGCGCCGCACTGATCGCGGGCTCGGGGGCGGCCGTGACGGTGGCCACGTCCGAGAGGACCACGCTCGCCCCGCCGTCGTTGTGAAGCACGATCCGGCCCAGCGCCTCCGGGGTAAGGGATTGACCCTCGGTTCGGAGCAGCACCCGCTGGTTCGGCGTGTCGACGAAGCCCGCCCCCCGCACGCCGGTTCCCTTCCGAGCGGCGGCCAGCACGTCGTTGAGGCCGATCTGGAACCGGATCAGGTCGTCGGGGCGGACCTGGACCTGCAGCGCGCGAACGCCGCCGCCGTAGATCGAGACCTGCGCGATGCCCGGCACCGCCTGAAGCCGCCGGCGCACGGTCCATTCCGCCAGCTGACGCAGATCCATGGCGTCGCGGGTGTCGGAAGTCAGCCCGACGAGAAGCACGGTGAGCGTCGAGGAGGTCAGCGGGGTCATGGCGGGCGCCGCAACCCCGTCCGGCATGCGGCCGGCGAGGGCCGCGAGCCGCTCGTTGACCCGCTGGCGCACCCGGTCGACGTCGCTGCCGGGCTGGAACGCCGCAGTGATCACCGACAAGCCCTGGATCGAGGTGGAGCGCAGGGTCTCCAGCCCCGGCAGGCCGCCGACCGCAACCTCGACGGGCTGCGTGACCAGAACCTCGACCTGCTCCGAATCCAGGCCGGTCGCCTCGGTCTGGATCGTCACGGTCGGGGGTGCAAATTCGGGAAAGACGTCGTAGCGAGCCCCCGCGAGGGCGTAGAGGCCGAAGACCACCAGGGCGCAGGCCAGGGCCAGGACGACTCGCGGCAAGCGGACGGCGAAGCCGACGAGGGCGGCCTGCGGACCGCCGCGGCCAAACGCGGACGGCTCAGTCATCGTCGTCGCCCACGACGCGGATACGGCTCTTCATCTCCTCGGAGAGCAGGGCCTGGCCGCCCCGCAGCACGATCTCGCCCCCGTCCGGCAGATCCTCGACCACGAAGGCGTCGGCCGACATCGGGGCGTCCGGCCGGACCGGGTGGCGCACGAAGGCGCCGTCGCCGATCCCCCGATACACCCAGGTTCCGCCCTCCGCGTGGACGACGGCGTCTTCCGGCACGAGGATGCCCTTCACGTCGCGCGGCGCGGGCAGAAATGCCATCGTGCTGGTTCCGGGCAGGAGACCGCTGTCGCCGGAGACGAGGTAGAAGAAGCTCTGCCCCTGGATGCGTGGATCGGTCCGCGTCGCTGCCGAGACCAGGCGCAGGGCGACCCGCTCGCTCTGGGGTGGCACTTCCGCGAAGGCGGCCTGCGGCGCCTCGGGGAGAGATTCCCCGGGCGGCAGCGTGACCTGCACGAGGAAATCGGCCCGTTCGATCAGGCGCGTCACCAGCGGCGTGCGCTCGATGATCGCCTTGCCGAGCACAGTCCCCCATTCCTGGCGCGCGGTGGCGGCGAGGGTGCGCAACTGTGAATCCGCCACCGTCACGGCCGCCTGATCGGTGAGGAGCGTGCCTTCGGCGGTCTCGATCTGCGCCACCGCCACGACGCCGGCGCCGAGATTCCGAGCCCGGCGCGCGGCGCTGGCCGAGACCTCGACCCGGGCGCGGGCGGCCTGGAGCGCCGCGACGGCGCCGGCGTAGCTATTGGTCAGGTCGGTGATGCGGGCGAGGTCGAGGACGCTGCCGTAGGCGGTCAACTCCTGGCGATGGCGCACCGCCGGGCGCGTCTCGACGACAAGCCCGATCCGCGCGCGCTCCGGCGCCGCGAGCCGCACCAGTGTGCGCCCGTCCTCGACAGCGGTACGGGATGCTGCAGGCGGCGCCGGAGCGCTCGAGCCCCGAGACCGCTCCGGTATCAGCGCCGCGACCCGCGTCTGCAGACCGGCGAGGACGGACGCCGATTCAGCACGCAGGCGCGCGCCGGGCGGCGTGGCGGCAAGGCAGGCGGCTGCGAGCAGCACCCCCCCGATGAGCAGCAGCGCCCGGCGCCCACTCACGTCGCGTTCCTTCCCCGACACCGATTGCCGAATCTACCCGGTTTCGGTGCCAGATACACGCGATCGCGGCCAGCTCAAACGGACTGGAGCCGGGGCGGACACGCGTTTCCGGATGCGAGGCGTATGGAACACAAAAGCCCGCCTCGATGCGACGAGGCGGGCTTCCTGAGGGCGAGGATCGTGCGGCGCGCGGATCAGCAGCCGTCGTTCGATGCCGGGGCCGTCTGACGGTCGGCGGCAGCCTTGTTCATGGCTCCCACCGTGCCGGGCGAGGCCGGCTGCTGACCACCGGCGAGGTTCGCGGCGGCCGGATCAGTCGACTTCGATCCCGTGTTGGTCTGCGCCTGCTGATCTGCGGTCTGAACGGCGCCCGCGTTGTTCATGGCGCCGACCGTGCCGGGCGAAGCCGGCTGCTGACCACCAGCCAGATTCTTGCTCGACTTGTCGACATCGGAGCTGCTGGGGTTCGACGCCTGCTGATCTGGGGTCTTCGATTTCGTGGTTCCGGTGCTGCACGGGGCAGCGAGAGCGGGACCGGCAACGAGGGCCAGAAGCGCGACTGCGCCGGTCAAACGTGAGACCTTCATTAAGCGTTCCTCCAGTACTGTACGATGATTCAAATGCCAAATCGTCCCTGGAGTTCCGGCGCGAATACCTAGACTTTCAAAAAGACCGGTGCCGATCCGGCTATTTTCCCGGCGATCGACGCGATCGCGACCCGCGATAACGGACCGTTCTTGAAGGCGATGATGCGGCCACGTCGTCCCCGCCGCGCGCATCGGATGCGGCATCTTAACTCGGGCAGCACCGACGGAGAGAGGTCGCCATCCGCCGGCCTGATCAGCCCTGCCCTGGAGCCCGCCATCCCCGTCATGGCGGCATCGGCCCGGTCGCCCGAAACGCCGGTGCTGGAATCGTCCCGCGGAAGCGCCGTGCGGGGTCCCGATCCCGGGTCGTCCCCGGATCCTGACCGCTGTGCCGACACCTTGCACTCCGACGCGGCCCAGCGCGATATGACCGGGCACGGCGGCGGATCGGGACGATCGCAGGATGGCGGATTTCCGCAGCTTGGAGGTGTTCTACTGGGTCGCGAAACTCTCCAGCTTCCGCCGCGCCAGCGAGAAGGTGAACACCACCCAGCCGGCGGTCTCTCAACGGATCGCAGCCCTGGAGCATGAGTACGGGACGCTGTTCGAGCGCCGCAGCCGAGACGTCGCGCTGACGGAGCGGGGGCGCCTGCTCCTCGGCTTCGCGGAGCGGTTCCTGGCGCTCCAGACCGAGATGAGCGCGGCCCTGCATGAGACCGGCCGGACGCGGGGCACCCTGCGGCTCGGCGTCTCCGAGACGATCGTCCACCTGTGGCTGTCCCGCTTCATCGAGCGCATGCGCGCCGCCCATCCCGGGATCGGCGTCGACATCACGGTCGACATCTCGCCGAACATGCAGGCCGCCCTCGTCGCCGACGAGATCGACCTCGCCCTCCTCGTCGGCCCGATCACCCTGCCGAGCTTCGCCAACCGTCCGTTGTTCAGCACCCCCGTCGCGTGGGTCGCCGCGCCGGGCCTGCTGCCGGGCGACGAGCCCCTCAGCCTCGGCGCGCTCCTGCACCATCCGCTCATCACCTACCCGCGCAACACCAGCCCGTACGTCGAGCTGCGCGACCTCGTCCTGCAGGAGAACCTCCTGCCGAGCCAGATCCACACCAGCGCCTCGCTCGCCACCATCGTGAAGATGGGCATCGAGGGCCTCGGGATCTGCGTGATCCCGCCGGCGGCGGTCGAGGCCGAACTCCGTGCCGGCACCCTGCGCATCCTGCCGGCCGAGCCGAGGCTCTCGGACCTGACCTTCACGGCGATGCACACGAAGCGGGCGGCTCACCACTTCGTGGCGGATGCGGCCCGTCTAGCCCAGGACGTCGCCGAAACCTGGGCCGCCGGCCGATAAGACGGGTTTATCGCGCCCCATTCGCAATCACGATTGGCGTGCCCCGCGGCGCGATGGGATCGTTGCCGCCGGACATGAATCGCTGAAGCGATCGGGATGTTGCGGAATCCGGGGGGCCGACGCGGCCGGCCCGGCGCTCCACGACCAGCCAGGGAGATCGATGCGGTGAGCCAGAACCTGGGCGCCGACGGCGCGCCACCTGACTTCGCCGACGCGGCGGACGCGCGGCGCGCGATCCGCGAGGGTCGGTTCCGGGGCCACACCTCAGGACTCGTCCCCGCCCATGCACAGGGCAACCTGATGATCCTGCCGCGGGCCATGGCGGAGGATTTCCACCGCTTCTGCCAGCAGAACCCGAAGCCCTGCCCGATCCTCGGCGTCTCGCAGCCCGGCGCCCGGTCGCTCCCGACGCTCGGGACCGATCTCGACCTCGCCACTGACGTCTCCGGCTACCGCGTCTACGAGGGCGGCGCGCTCGTGGCGGAGCTGCCCGACCTGACCGGCGTGTGGCGGGACGACCTCGTCACCTTCGTCCTGGGTTGCTCCTTCTCGTTCGAGGCCGCGCTGATCGAGGCGGGAATCCCGCTCCGACACGTCGCCCTCGGCCGCAACGTCGCGATGTACCGGACCTCGATCGAGACCCGACCGTCGGGACCGTTCCACGGCCCGCTCGTCGTCTCCATGCGGCCGATGAAGGCGGCCGACGCCATCAAGGCCGTGCAGGTGACGGCCCGGATGCCGGCGGTCCACGGGGCGCCGGTCCATCTCGGCGACCCGGGGTTGATCGGCATCCGCGACATCGCGCGGCCGGATTTCGGCGACCCCGTCCCGATCGAGCCGGATGAGCTCCCGGTCTTCTGGGCCTGCGGTGTCACGCCTCAGGCGGTGGCGATGGCGGCGCGGCTGCCGCTCTGCATCACCCACGCGCCCGGTCACATGCTGATCACCGACCTCCTCAACCGCGACCTGCCGTTCCTGTGACCCCCCCGGCCGCGTGACGGCCCGTTCGCAAAGGAGTTGCGCCATGTGGGTGAAAGACACGAGTCCGTCGGAACGCCGGGTCCTGGGCGCGGCCTTCGCGGGCTACGGCGTCGATGCGTTCGACTACATGGTCTACACCTTCCTGATCCCGACGCTGGTCGTGGTCTGGGGCCTGACCAAGGTCGAGGCCGGCAACATCGCCACCGCCGCGTTGGTGACTTCGGCGATCGGCGGCTGGGCGGCCGGAATCCTGGCCGACCGCTACGGCCGGGTGGTCGTCCTGCAGGCCACCGTCGCGTGGTTCACCCTGTTCACGGTGCTCAGCGGCTTCACCCAGTCCTACGAGCAGCTCCTCGTGACCCGCGCGCTGCAGGGCTTCGGCTTCGGCGGCGAGTGGTCGGTGGGCTCGGTGCTGATCGCCGAGACGATCCAGGCGCGCTACCGCGGCAAGGCGGTGGGCCTCGTCCAGTCGAGCTGGGCGGTCGGCTGGGCCTGCGCGGCGATCGCCTTCTGGGCGGTGTTCGCCCTGGCGGAGCCCGCCATGGCGTGGCGGATCCTGTTCTGGCTCGGCGCCCTCCCCTCGGTGCTGATCTTCTGGATCCGCCGCAACATCGAGGACCCGGAGGTCTACCGGCAGACCCGCGCCGCCATGCGGGACGTCGGCGACACCGGCAGCTTCCTCGACATCTTCTCCCGGCCGCTGATCGGCCGGACCGTGCTGGCGAGCCTCCTCGCGACCGGCATGCAGGGCGGCTACTACGCGGTGACCACGTGGCTCCCGACCTACCTGAAGACCGAGCGCAACCTCTCGGTCCTGAACACCAGCGGCTACCTGCTGATGCTGATCTTCGGGTCGTTCGTCGGGTACCTGACCAGCGCCTGGCTCTCCGACCGCATCGGCCGCCGCCTCGGCTTCGTCCTGTTCGGCTTCTGCGCCGGAATCCTCGTCCTGGCCTACACGCTGATCCCGATCACCGACCCGGTGATGCTGGTGCTGGGCTTCCCCCTCGGCTTCTTCCTCTCCGGCGTCTTCTCCGGGATGGGCGCCTTCCTGAGCGAGCTGTTCCCGAGCCGGATCCGCGGCTCCGCGCAGGGCTTCTGCTACAATTTCGGCCGCGCGACCGGCGCGATCTGCCCCGCCGTGGTGGGCCATCTCAGCGGCTCGCTGACACTCGGCGTCGCCATCGGCGTCGTGGCGGCGGGCGCCTATTGCCTCGTGATCGTCGCGGCGCTTCTCTTGCCCGAGACGGCGGGCCGCGCGCTCGATTCTTGCAGCGCGGATCCGGCCGAGCCGGGACCCGTTGCGGCCCTATGAGACCCGATCGGCACGCGGAGCGGCGGCGATGACCAGCGTGGACCTGAATTCCGACCTCGGCGAGGGCTACGGCGCCTACGCCTGCGGTGACGACGCGGCGATCCTCGGGATCGTCACCTCGGCCAACGTCGCCTGCGGCCTCCACGCCGGCGACCCCGAGATCATGGCCCGGACCTTCGCGCTGGCGAAGGAGCGCGGCGTCGCCGTCGGTGCCCATCCGGGCTTCCCGGACCTCTGGGGCTTCGGGCGGCGGCGGATGCCCTACAGCCCGGCCGAGATCGAGCGGCTCGTCGCCTACCAGATCGGCGCCGCGCAGGCGCTGGCCGCCTATGCCGGCCACCGTATCACCTACGTGAAGGCGCACGGGGCGCTGGCCAACGTCGCCGCCGAGGAGCGTCCGGTGGCCGACGCCATCGCCCGCGCGGTCCGCGCGGTGGACCGGGAGCTCGCGCTGCTCGCCATCGCGCTGACCGCCCAGGTGCCGGCGGGCGAGGCCTGCGGCCTCGACGTCCACCAGGAGATCTTCGCCGATCGCGGCTACACGCCGACCGGCCTGCTCATCCCCCGCAACCAGCCCGGCGCGATGATCACCGAGTCCGGCGAGGCCGCCGACCGGGTCCTGCGCATGGTCGAGGCGGGCGCGATCCTCACGGCGGACGGGCGGACGCTGCCGACGCCGATCCGCTCGATCTGCGTCCACGGCGATTCCGACCACGCCGTGGCCACGGCCCGGGCGGTGCGGACCCGGCTGGAGGACGCCGGCGTCACGCTGGCGCCGTTCAAGCCGTGAGCGCGGCGCTGGACGAACCCCGCCTCCTCGACGCTGGCGAGGCGGCCCTCGTGGTCGAGTTCGGCAGCACCGTCGATCCCGCGATCAGCGACCGGGTGCTGGCCCTCGACGACGCCCTCGGGGCGGATCCGCCCGAGGGGCTGCGGGAGCGCGTGCCGACCTACCGCTCCCTGATGCTGCACTACGACCCGCTGGTGCTCGACCGCGGGACGCTGGCCGAGCGGGTCCGGACGCTGGTGGCGGGCGCAACTGCGCGGGCGACCCGCCCGATCCTGTGGACCCTGCCCTGCTGCTACGACACGCCCCACGGGGAGGACGTCGCGCAGGTCGCCGAGCAGAGCGGCCTGACGCCGGAGACGGTGGTGTCGACCCATGCGGCCACGACCTTCCGGGTCTACATGTACGGCTTCGCCCCGGGCTTCGCGTATCTCGGCGGCCTGCCGAAGGCCCTGGCGGTGCCCCGGCGGCCGAGCCCGCGGCCGCCGCATCCGCGCAACGCCATCATGATCGGGGGCGGCCTCGCCGCGGTGGCGACCGTGCCGATGCCGACTGGATGGTACGTGATCGGCGCGACCCCCTCTCGCCTCTATGCGCCGGAGCGCGACCCGAGCTTCTTCGTCGGCGCCGGCGACCTGATCCGCTTCGAGCCCGTCGATGCCGCGACCTTCGACGCCCTGACGGCCCGCGAGGCGGCGGGCGAGCCGGTGGCCCGGCGTGGGGAGGCCCGCTGATGCCCGCCCTCGTGATCGAGTCCGCCGGCCCCGGCATCACCCTGCAGGACGGGGGCCGGCACGGCTACCTCCGCTACGGCATCACCGCCGCGGGCGCGATGGATCCGCTGATGCACGCCGCCGCCAACCGGGCGGCGTCCAACCCCCTCGACGCCACCGCCGTCGAGATCTCCACCGGCGGCGTCACCGTCTCGGCGGAGGACGGCGCCGTCGGGATCGCCCTGCTCGCGCCGGGCTTCCGCGTCGCGCTGGACGGGCTGCCCCTGCCCGACACGGTCGCGCTCAACCTGGAGCCCGGACAGACCCTCGTCGTGCGGGCCGGCGATGCGGGCGCCTGGGGCTACCTCGCGGTCGCCGGGCGGCTCGACGTGGCGCCGGTCCTCGGCTCGACGGCGACCCATACCCGCTCGGGACTCGGCGGCCTCGACGGGCGCGGCCTCGCCGCGGGCGACCGCCTCCCCGTCGCCGAGGGCCGGACGTCGGACGGAGCGCCGCAGCGGCTCGTCGCGCCATGGCTCGACCGGGACGGGCGGGAGATCCGGGTCGTGCTGGGGCCGCAGGACGACTACTTCGCCCCCGACCAGATCGAGGCCTTCCTGGCCGGTCCCTGGACGGTCTCGCCCCGGGGCGACCGGATGGCCTGCTTCGTCGACGGCACGCCGCTGAAACACGCCAAGGGCCACGACATTGTCTCCGACGGCGTCGCCATGGGGGCGATCCAGGTGCCCGGCAACGGCCTGCCGATCATCCTGATGGCTGACCGGCAATCCACCGGCGGCTACCCGAAGATCGCCACGGTCATCGGGCCGGATCTCGGGCGGCTGGCGCAGGTCCGGGGCGGGGCGCGCCTGTCGTTCCGGCGCGTCTCGGTGGCGGAGGCGGTCGCGGCGCGCCGCGCCGAGCGCGATCTCCTGCGCGAGGCGATCCCGCGCGAGCCGGTCATCCGCACGGATTTCGCGTCGGATTTCCTGCTCGGCCTCAACCTCGTCGGCGGCGTTACCGACGGCCGCCCCTGAGCGCTTGGCGGCTGCGCGCGGGCGGGCGAGCGTCTAGAGTGCGGCCCCGGCCGGGTTGTCCGGCCTGATCCCGACACACAGGAAAGCCCGCACGCATGGCGCACGCCGTTACCGTCCCGGGGACCCCGCCGGCCCGCAGCAACGAGCCCCTGAACGCCGACAGCGTGCGCCGCGCCCGGATCGACCTCGCCGCCTGCCTGCGCTGGGCCGCCCGCAACGGCCTGGAAGAGGGGATCTGCAACCACTTCTCGGCGGTGCTGCCGGAGCGGCCCGACCTGTTCCTGGTCAATCCCTACGGCCTCGCCTTCGCGGAGGTCACCGCGTCGAGCCTGCTGCTCTGCGACTTCCACGGCAACGTCCTCGAGGGCGACGGCCAGCCCGAGGCCACCGCCTTCCACATCCACGCCGAGCTGCACCGGCTGAAGCCCCGCGCCCGGGCCGCGTTCCACACCCACATGCCCTACTCGACGGCGCTCGCCATGCTGGAGGGCGAGCCGCTGGTGTGGGCGGGCCAGACGGCCCTGCGCTTCTACGGCCGGATCGCCGTGGACGAGGCCTACAACGGCCTCGCGCTCGATTCGTCCGAGGGCCGGCGGATCGCCGAGAGTGCCGGCGAGGCGGACGTCGTGTTCCTGAAGAACCACGGCGTGATGGTGCTGGGCGAGACGATCGCGGAGGCCTGGGACGACCTCTACTACCTGGAACGCGCCGCGCAGGCCCAGGTCCTGGCCATGAGCACGGGGCGCACGCTCAAGGCCGTGCCCGAGGCGATCGTGCAGCGCGTGGCGGCCCAGGAGGCGGCCGGCCGCGCCGAGAGCGCGCGCCTGCACCTGGAGAGCGTCAAGCGGGTTCTGGCCCGGGACGAGCCGGCTTTCCTGGCGTGAGCGCCCGTCAGGGCGCGGCCCGGACCCGGTCCAGCAGCGCGGCGTCGGCGTAGCCGTCGGCCGGCAGGCCGACCGAACCCTGGAAGGCGCGCAAAGCCGCCCGCGTCCTCGGGCCGATCTTGCCGTCGACCCCGCCGGTGGCGAAGCCGCGCTCCGTGAGGCGTGTCTGCAGGTCGCGCCGCTCGTCGGCGGTGAGCGGCCGGTCGCCCCGCGGCCAGTCGTGGACCAGGCCCGGGTCGCCGCGCAGGCGATCCGAAAGGAGCGAGACGGTCAGCGCATAGGCCAGGGCCGTGTTGTAGCGGAGGATCACCGCGAAGTTCGGCTGCAGCAGGAAGGCGGGGCCGCGGATCCCGGCGGGCAGGATCAGGGTCGTCTCGGCCGAGTCCGGCAGGGCGCGGTCGCGGGCGGGCCTCACGCCGAGCGCCCGCCACGCCGCGACGGTGCGGAGCGTCGTCTCGTCGGCCAGCGCCGCGTCGAAGGTCTCGGGCAGCACCGCCTCGCTGCCCCAGCCCGCGCCGGGCTTCCAGCCGTGGCTGCGAAGGTAGTTCGCCGTCGACGCCAGCGCATCCGGCACCGAGGTCCAGATGTCGCGCCGGCCATCGCCGTCGAAATCGACCGCCTCGCGCTGGTAGACGCTGGGCATGAACTGCGTGTGCCCCATGGCGCCGGCCCAGGATCCGGTCAGCCCCGCCGGCATCCGGTCGAGGGGCGCCTGGTTCCAGGCCAGGATCTGGAGCGCCGCCGCCAGCTCGTCGCGCCAGTAGGTGGCGCGGGCGGGATCGCTGCAGCTGAGCGTCGCCAGCGAGCGGACGACCGGCTTCACCACCGCCGCGTTGTCGAGCACGGCGCCGTAGCTCGATTCCACGCCCCAGAACGCCACCAGGATGTGGCGGTCGACCCCGTATCGGGCCTCGATCGCCGCGAGCGTGTCGGCGTGCTCGGCGAGCATGCGCTGCCCGGCCTCGACGCGGGCCGGCGTGACGCTGGCCTCGATATAGTCCCAGATCGGCCGGACGAACTCACCCTGGCTCTGGGTCGCGGCGATCACGTCCGGGTCGGGCGTGAGCCCGGCGAGCTGCGCCTCGGCGAGGCCCTGCGGCACCGCGCGGGCCGTGACCCAGGCGATCAGGTCGGCCCGGCAGGCCTCGAAGGCCTGCGGTGCCGCCGGCACAGCCGGTTCCGGCCCCGCGACGACGCGCGCCGGCACCAGCATGCCGGTGAGAACGGCCACCGCGACCCTCGGAAACCTGCGCGCAGGGCGTCTCCGCTTCGGCGCTTCGCGTACGTCCATGGGCGTCTCCCGGGATCCCCGTATCCCGCGGCGCCACCATAACCGGCCGGGGGCATCGCCTTCCAGACGGACGTCCGCCGCCACCGACGCGTGGGCAGCCGCACCGTGACCCGGGATGCGCGCCCCTCGGCGACGGAGCGCCTCGGCGGAGTCTCGCCCGCGGTTGACGGCGACGCGCGCAGGCGGGACACCCGACGAAAAGCCCGTCCGAGGGGAGCGCCCGGTGTCCGACAGCCGTTCCAACGACCGCCATCCGCCCGCGCGGTTCAATGCCGCCCGCTACGGCCTCGCCGAGAACGCCCGCCTGCGCCCGGACAAGTCCGCCCTCGTGWTGGTCGGCGACGGCGTCGCCGACCGCCTGTCCTTCGGGGATGTCGAGCGACAGGTGCGCGCCATCGCGGCGGGCCTGCTCGGCCTTGGCCTGAAGCCCGGCGACCGGGTGATGATCCGGATGGGCAACGAGGCCGACTACGTCCTCGTCTATTTCGGTGCCCTGGCGGCCGGCCTCGTGGCCCTGCCCTCCTCGCCGCAGCTCACCGAAGGCGAGGCGGCGTTCCTGATGGACAATTCGGGCGCCGCTGCGGTGGTGGTTGGCAGCGGCTGCACGGTTTCGGCCGAGGCGCTGGGTGGCCGGCTCCTGCTCGATGCCGCGGCGATCGCGCGGATGAAGGCGGGCTCGCCGCTGCCCGACTATGCCGACACCGCCGCCGACGATCCGGCGATGCTGATCTACACCTCCGGCACCACCAGCCGGCCGAAGGGCGTGCTTCACGCCCACCGCGCCGCCTACGGCCGCCGGCCGATGCTCGAACACTGGCTCGGGCTCAGCGAATCCGACGTGATGCTGCATGCCGGCACCATGAACTGGACCTACACGCTGGGCGTGGGCCTGAGCGACCCGTGGTCGGTGGGCGCCACCGCGGTGCTCTACAACGGCCCGCGCGACCCCGCTGTCTGGCCGCGGCTCATCGCCGAGTACCGCGCCACCCTGTTCGCCGCCGTCCCGACCCTCTACCGGCAGATCCTGAAATACGGCGCCCTCGGCACGCACGACCTGTCGAGCCTGCGCCACGGCTGCACGGCGGGCGAACCGCTCTCGGTGGAGTTGCTCGAGGCCTGGACCCAAGCGACGGGCAAGCCCCTCTACGAGGCCCTCGGGATGAGCGAGATCTCGACCTACATCTCCAGCGGGCCGACCATCCCGGTGCGCCCCGGCTCGCCCGGTAGGCCACAGCCGGGGCGGCAGGTGGCGATCCTGCCCGTCACGGGCGAGCCCGTGCCGCTGCCGGCCGGTGAGACCGGCCTGCTCGCGGTCCACCGCTCCGAGCCGGCCCTGATGCTCGGCTACTGGAACCGCCCCGAAGAGGAGGGTGAGGTGATGCGCGGCGACTGGTTCGCGGGCGGCGACCTCGCCCGCCTCGACGCTGACGGCTACCTCTGGTTCGAGGGCCGCAACAACGACCTGATGAAGGCGATGGGCTACCGGGTCTCGCCCAACGAAGTCGAGGCGGTGCTGTCCACCCATCCGGCCGTGGCGGAGGTGGGCGTGGCCGAACTGTCGGTCCGCGTCGACGTCTCGGTCATCTGCGGCTTCGTGGTCCTCCAGCCGGACGCGGAACCCGACGCGGAGGCCCTGCTGGCGTGGTGCGCCGAGCGGCTCGCGGCCTACAAGCGTCCGCGGGAGATCCGTTTCCTCGACGCCCTGCCGCGTACGCCGAACGGGAAGGTCCAGCGGAAGCGGCTGGCCGCCACGGTGACCGGCTGAGCGGACCGACCCTGTCCTCTCCGGAGCGGACGCCGCCGGGACGAGCCTACAGCAGCGTCCCGCGCAGGATCAGCAAGGCCACCGAGAAGTAGATCACCAGCCCGGTCACATCGACCAGCGTCGCCACGAACGGCGCCGAGGCGGTGGCCGGGTCGAAGCCGATGCGCTGGAGCAGGAACGGCAGCATCGAGCCCGACAGCGATCCGAACGTCACGATTCCGACGAGCGCCGCGCCCACCGTGGCGGCGACCAGCGGCCAGTGCTCGCCGTAATCGTAGAGGCCGAGCTTCTGCCACGCCACGATCCGGATCACCGCGATGACCCCGAGGATCGTCCCGAGCACGATACCGGTCGGCAATTCCCGCAGCGCCACCCGCCACCAGTCGCGCAGTCGGATCTGGTGCAGGGCCAGCGCCCGGATCAGCAGCGAGGTCGCCTGCGAGCCGGAATTGCCCCCCGAGCTCATGATCAGCGGGATGAACAGCGTCAGGACGATCGCCTTCTCGAGCTCGCCCTCGAAGCCCTGCATCGCCGAGGCGGTCAGCATCTCGGAGAGGAACAGCGCGCAGAGCCAGCCGGCGCGCTTCCGGATCATCGTGAAGAAGCCAATGTCCATGTAGGGCTCGGGCAGCGCCTCCATGCCGCCGAAGCGCTGCACGTCCTGGGTCTGCTTCTCGATCATCGCGTCGATCATGTCGTCGACGGTCACGATCCCGATGACATGCCCGACGGCGTCGACCACGGGCAGCGCCAAGAGGTCGTACTTGGAGATCAGCCGGGCCGCCTCCTCGCGGCTCGCCGTCGGCGAGACGGCGAGCGGCCGCCGCCCCGGGGCGACGCTCAGGACGTTGTCGTTCGGATTGCCCGAGATCAGACGGCGCAGGGGCACGGCCTTGGTGAGCGCCCGCGTCCGCGGGTCGAGCACGAAGATCGCGTAGATCGTCTCGCGGGTCTTCTCGACGTGTCGGATGTGCTCCAGGGTCTGGCCCACCGTCCAGGTCCCCGGCACGGTGACGAATTCGGTGGTCATCAGCGAGCCGACCGTCTCCTCGCCGTAGGCCGACAGCCGGTCCACGGCGCCGCGGGTCTCGGCGTCCAGGCGCGCGCGCAGGTCGGAGCGGCCCGGCTCCTCGATCTCGCGGAACACGTCCGTGACCCGGTCGGCCGACATGCCGGACAGGTACGCCGCCACCCGGTCCCGCGGCAGCATCTCGATGATGTCGGCGGCGCAGTCGAGTTCCGGCTGGTCGAGCACCTCGATCGCGCGGTCCACGGGCAGGCCCAGGAGGATCGCGGCGGCGACCTCGGGGGCCTCGTCATTGAGCTTCTCGACGATGTCGGGGGCACGTTCGTCCGAGAGGCGCGCGGCCAGCACGGAAGGATCGATTCGCGTATCGAAGGGCGCGATCTCGTTCATGGCCTCGCCTCGTGGTTACGAGGCGACGCGCCACCGGTCATCCTGGGTCAGGGCCGTGGCCGGCCGCCGCGTCGTCGCCCCGCGGCCGGGCCTCTCAGCGGCTCAGGCGGGTCGACGGCGCGTGGCCAGGCACGGCAGGCACGATCGGTCGGGCACGTCGCTTCGCGGGTCGCTGCTGAAAGGGAGCGCGCCGTCGGAGACGACGTCGCGCGGGTGCGTCGTGCGCCCGCGCGGTTTCCCCGTCAAGCCGAAAGCGTTCGCATCCGCAGCCGTTGCCGAACGGCGCGCCCGGGGGTGGTAAGGCGGCCACGGAAGTGCTGATGGCCACCCCCGGGCTCCCTATGAGAAATATAAGTGTTGTGCTCGCTTGTATTGCGTCCAAGATATTGCCTATATGAGATCCATCAACAGCGAGGAGAAACGCCATGGCCTGGTCCGCCCCGATCGTGTCCGAGATCTGCGTCGGCATGGAAGTCACCAGCTACGAGTCGGCTGAGATCGACACCTTCAACTGAGTCGCTCCCAGTCCGGAGCGCATCGCTCCGGATTTCGTGGTCTCTCAACCTACCTTTCTAGCTCCTGGAGGAAATCATGGCTTGGTCCGCCCCCGTCGTGTCCGAGATCTGCGTCGGCATGGAAGTCACCAGCTACGAGTCGGCCGAGATCGACACGTTCAACTGAGACGTCGACGACATGGTTATTGGCGCCGCTTCATCCGAAGCGGCGCTTTTCTTTTGTTCCAGCCGCCGTATGACCTGACGCGTCCGAGCGCGCGGCTGTCAGATCCCCGGTAGGGCGACCGGCTTCTCAGGTCACGAACACGCCCGCGATCGCCGCACTCGTCAGGTTCGAGAGCGTGCCGGCGAGGATCGCCCGCAGACCGTAGCGGGCGACCTCGGATCGCCGCTCCGGCACGAGACTGGAGAAGCTCGCGAGCTGGATCGCGATCGACGCGAAGTTGGCGAAACCGCAGAGGGCGAAGCAGGCGATCGCCTGCGTGCGCGGGTCGAGGGAGCCGGCCTTCAGGATCGGCGACAGGTTCGCGTAGGCCAGGAACTCGTTGAAGGCGATCTTCTGGCCGATCGCCCCGCCCACCAGGGTCGCGTCTGCCCACGGCACGCCGAGGAGCCATGCCAGCGGGGCGAGCAGCCAGCCGAGAACGCCCTCGAAGGAGGCGGCGGGATAGCCGATCCAGCCGCCGACGGTGCCGAACAGGCCGTCCGCCAGGGCGATCAGCCCGACGAAGGCGATCAGCATCGCTCCCACCGAGACCGCCACCGCCAGCCCCTTCTGTGTCCCGTCGGCCGCCGCCTCGATGATGTTGGCCGCCCGCCGCTCGCCGAACTCCACGCGGGTGCTGGTGATCCGGGTCGGTTCCGTGGAGGGCATCAGGATCTTCGCGTAGACGAGCCCTCCCGGGATCGCCATCACCGAGGCCGCCAGCAGGTAGGTCATCGGCACGCCGAGCGCCGCGTAACCAGCCAGGATCGATCCGGCGGTGGAGGCGGCGCCGCTCGACATCACGGCGAACAGCTCGGCGCCGGTCAGCCGCGCCAGGAATGGCCGCAGCGCCACCGCGATCTCGCTCTGCCCGATGGCAATCGTGATCACCGCCGAGAACGACTCGATCGGCGAGGTGCCGAGGATTCGGCGCAGTCCCGCGCCGAGCAGCCGGGCCAGGGCCTGCATCACGCCGAGATGGTAGAGCACGCCGATGAGCGCGGAGACGTACAGGATCTGCGGCAGCACCCGCAGGGCCAGGATGAAGCCCGAGCCGCCGAACAACTCGAACATCTTCGGCTCGACGAGGCCGCCGAACAGGAAGGCGGTACCACGGTCGCCGTAGGACAGCACGGCCACGACGCCGTCGGCGGCGGATCTCAGCGCCGCTTGGCCGGCGGGGAGGAACAGGACAAGCGACCCGAGCCCGACCTGCAGGGCCAGCCCGGTGACCACGACGCGGGGGTTGATCGCCCGTCGGTTCGTCGAGAACAGGACGGCGACGGTGAGCAGTACCAAGAGGCTGAGGCCGGCATGGATCAGGCGGTCGAGCATCGCGTCCTTCGGGTCCGAGCTTGGCCGCAGCGTATGGAAGGTTCGGGCCAGAGCCCGTCAGTCTGGGGGATCGGGCGCCAGATAGGGCGCGAACAGATCGCGGACCTGTGCGAAGCCCCAGTCCCGGTCGGCCTCCGTCAAGGTCGTGCCCCCTTGGAGGCGGTGGCTCATCCAATGGCTGGACACGATCCAGGCATTGTCGATGAGCCGACCGAGGGCCTCCGACTCGATCCGCAAGCGTCCCGCCCCGACAGCCGCCTCGAAGACGCCGCGGGCCAGCGCCTGGGTCTCGGCCCGGAGGGCGTGGACCCGCGACCGCAGCGCGGGTGCGATCTCCACCATGGCGATTCCGTCGCGATAGATGCAGCGGTAACGCCAGATCAGGTCGAACCATGCCCGCTGGTAGGCGATCAGCGCCTCGGGCGCGGCGGGGTCGGCGGGCATCCGGCCCGCCACCATCACGGCCTCGGCCTCGAACGCGGCGAACACAGCCTCTACGAGGCCGCTCTTGCGGGGAAAATGGTAGTGGAGGTTGCCCTCGCGCATTCCGGAGGCGGCGGCGATCTCCGCCGTTGTCACGTGGCCGAGCCCGCGGGCGTTGAACAGCGCGAGGCTCGCGGCGAGGATCCGCTTACGCGTCCCTGGATTCGGTCCCGGGGCACCGGAATCCGGACCGAACTCCGCACCGATCTCGGTTTTCCGGCCCTCGCCCCGCGGCATGTTCCAGCCCCCGTCTAGGGTGCTTACCCTAGACAATTCCGTCGGCCGGGCCTATCCCCTCCCACGTCCGATCCTGATCGGAGGCACGGGGAGGCGCGGTTTGGCTCAGCGGTTCCAGCTCGCGGGCAAGGTCGCCCTGATCACCGGCGCGGCCAGCGGCATCGGCGCGGCCCTGGCGGAGGGGCTCGCCGCCAAGGGGTGCCGTCTCCTCCTCGTGGACCGGGATGCGGGCGGACTGCAGGCCACGGCCGGCAGACTGCACGGCGTGACCGTCGAGACGCGTACGCTGGATCTCGCGGATGCGGACGCGATCCGGGCGCTGCCCGGCTGGGTCGCGGAGCGGTCCGGGCACCTCGACCTCCTGATCAACAATGCCGGCGTCGCCCTCGGTGGCCGGTTCGATGAGACGCATCTCGACGATTTCGAGTGGCTGCTCGACATCAACCTGCGCGCCGTCGTCCGGATGTGCCACGCCTTCCTGCCGATGCTCCGCACGCGGCCGGCCGCGCAGATCGTCAACCTGTCGAGCCTGTTCGGCCTGATCGCGCCGCCAGGCCAGGTCGCCTACTGCACGAGCAAGTTCGGGGTGCGCGGCTTCTCCGAGGCCCTCCGGCACGAATATGCCGGCACCGGGCTCGGGGTGACGGTGGTCCATCCGGGCGGCGTCGCCACCGCCATCTCGCGCAATGCCCGCGGCCGCCGTCCGCCGAGCGATCCCGAGGCGGCCAAGCGCGCGGCGGTCGAGGATGCGGCGGCCCGGGAAGCCTTCGGCAAGCTCCTGACCCTGGCTCCTGCGGATGCGGCCGCCGCGATCATCCGTGGCATCGAGGCGCGCACGCCGCGCATCGTGGTCGGCAAGGACGCCAGGAACGCTGCGTTGATCCAGCGGCTGATGCCGGTGGGCTACTGGAAGACGATCGTGCGCCTGTCCGGCGGGTCCCTCTGATGGCGAGCCTGCGCGCTTATCTCGGAACCTACATGGTCCGCAGCCGGGTCCGCGGCCCCCTCGCCCGGGCGCGGGACGCGGCCGCGTTCCGCCGGATCTTCGAGGCGCCGGCCTTCCCGGATCCCAAGGGCGTGACCTACGAACCGGGCGTCGTCGGCGGCGTGAAGGGTGAGTGGATCCGGCCCAAAGCGGGTCCCGGCCGGCGGATGCTCTACATCCACGGTGGCGGCTTCATCGCCTGCTCGCCCCGGACGCACCGTCCCGTCACGGGCGCGCTGGCGAACCGCGGCTTCACGATCTTCGCACCCGATTACCGCCTCGCCCCCGAGCACCCGTTTCCCGCGGCGGTGGACGACGTGACGGCCGCCTGGACGGCGTTCAGCGCGGAGGGCGCGGCCTGCGTGGCGGGCGAATCGGCCGGGGGCAACCTCGCCCTCGTGCTGATGGGCGCGGCCCGCGCCCGGGGTCTGCCGATGCCCTGGGCGGCGGCCCTGTTCTCCCCCGCGACGGATTTCGTCTCCGAGGACGGATCGCGCGTCACCAATGCGTGGCGTGACGCCATGTTCGACCCGCAGGCGCTCGCGGCGATCCGGCCGATGTATCTGGGGGATGCCGATCCGACCGATCCCCGGGTCTCACCCCTCTACGGGGATCCGACCGGCTTCCCCCCGCTGCTGTTCCATGTCGGGGAGCGCGAAGTCCTGCGCGACGATTCCGTCCGCATGGCCGAGCGGACCCGCGCAGCCGGCGTCGAGACCGACCTCAAGCTCTTCCCGGTCGTGTCCCACGCCTGGCAGTTCGCGGCCGGCGTTCTACCGGAGGCGCGGGTCTCCCTCGACGAGGCGGCCGCGTTCCTGAAAGCGCACGCGCCCCACGCACCATCCGGGAGCCCCCAGCGATGACCGAGACCGCGCCCGAGACCCTGGCCGTCCTGATCGTCGGCGCCGGCTTCTCGGGGCTGGCGATGGCGATCCGCTGTCGGCAGGCGGGCATCGGCCCGCTGCGGGTGATCGAGAAGGCCGACGGCATCGGCGGCACGTGGCACGACAACACCTATCCGGGGGCGGCCTGCGACGTCCCCTCGCACCTCTACTCGCTGTCCTTCGCGCCGAAGGCCGACTGGAGCCGGATGTACGCGCCGCAGCCGGAGATCCTGGCCTACCTCCAGGACGTTGCGGCCCGCCACGGGCTGATGCCCCTGATCCAGCTGGGCACGGCCTTCACGGGGGCCACCTGGGACGCGGCGCGCGCCCTGTGGCAGGTCGAGACCGACCGCGGGCCGATCACGGCGCGTGCGATCGTCTCCGGAATGGGCGGCCTTCACCATCCCGCCTATCCCGACATCCCGGGTCGCGCCGCGTTCGCAGGCCCGGCCTTCCACACGGCGGCCTGGGACCATTCCGTGGTGCTGGCCGGCAAGCGGGTCGGGGTGATCGGCACCGGTGCCAGCGCGATTCAGGTGGTGCCCGAGATTGCCGCCGTCGCGTCCCACCTGACCCTGTTCCAGCGCACGCCGCCCTGGATCATGCCCAAGAACGATTACGCCATCGCGGAGCGGGCCAAGAGCCGCTACCGGCGCGTGCCGTTCAGCCGGCAACTCGAACGGGCGCGGCTGTTCTGGCTGCACGAGGTGCGCGCGCTGCTGGGCTTCACCAAGGTTTCGAAGCTCACCGGCCAGGCCGAGGCCCTGGCCCGGCGCCATCTCGCCAAGGCCGTCCCCGACAAGGCCCTGCGGGCGAAGCTGACGCCGAACTACCGGCTCGGCTGCAAGCGGGTGCTGATCTCCGACGACTACTACCCCGCGCTACAGCGTCCCAACGTCACCCTGGAGACGGGGAGCATCGCCCGGATCGACGGGTCCGGGGTGATCACCGAATCCGGACGGCGCCACGATCTCGACGTCATCGTCTACGCCACCGGCTTCGACGTGACCGCGACCTTCGCACGGATGAATCTCGTCGGTCGCGACGGCACTAGCCTGACCGAGGCCTGGGCCGGCGGCATGGGCGCCTACCAGGGCATCACGGTCGCGGGGTTTCCCAACTACTTCATGCTGCTCGGACCCAATACCGGGCTCGGCCACAACTCGGTCGTCTCGATGATCGAGATCCAGGTGCAGCACGTCCTCGATTGCCTGAAGGCCCTGCGCCACGGGACCAGGGCCATCGAGGTCCGGCCGGAGGCGCAGGCGCGCTTCCTCGACCGGATCCGTACCCGCCTGGCCGACAGCATCTGGCAGGCTGGCGGCTGCCGCAGCTGGTATCTCGACGCGCGCGGGCGCAATACGACCCTGTGGCCCGACTCGGTCATGGCGTACCGCCGGAGCGCCCGCCGCGCCCGGATGGCGGATTACCGGCTGGGCTGAGCCCGCCACGGGCTCCGGACGGGTCCCGGCCGTCCGCGGCCCTCGACCGCCGGTCGGCGTGTCAGAACGCGAACCCGGCCTCCGCCGCGAAGGCTTCGAGCCCGGGCAGCGACGCGTCGAACAGAGGACGGGCGCCGAACGCATCGCCCGCACGCACGAACAGGGTCACCTTGGCGTTCCGATATGGCCCGAACACGCAGACCAGACGGCCATCGTCCTTGAGCTGGTCCAGCAACGCCTGCGGCCGCACCTCGACGCGGCCGTTGATCAGGATCACGTCGAAGGGCGCCTGCTTCGGTGCACCGGCGGCGATCGGCCCCTCCACGACCTGAGCGGAGGTGCCCAGCCGGACGCGCAGCGCCTCAGCCAGTTCCGGCACCGACTCGAGCGCCGTCACCTGTGCGCCCAGGCGCGCCATCACCGCCGCCGCGTAGCCCGAGCCGCTTGCGACGTCGAGGGCGGTGACGCCCGGCCGGATCCGCAGGGACTGGATCATCCGGGCCTGCACCATCGGGGCCGGCAGGCAGCGGGTCTCGCCGGCGGCTGCGCCGAGAACCAGGGTCTGATCGATATACGCGAAGGGCTCGCGGCCCTTCGGTACGAAGCTCTCCCGCGGCACGGAGTCGAACGCGTCGAGCACCGTGTTGTCGTTCACGTCGAAGGTCCGCAACTGGCAGTCGACCATCATCCGCCGCGCCTGCGCGTAATCGATCATCGATACGTGTCCTCGAACCGGATCGGAACGCCGCGTCGGCCGGGCTCCGGCGAGACAGCCGGCCGCCCCGGCCAAGCCTAAGCTTCCCGGACGGGGGGCGTTTTCGGAGATCGGTGCACAAAACGCAAGGCGAGTGCGCAACGGCGACCCCGATACCGCATCGCGCCGGACTTCGCTGAAACGGCCGGGGGGTTTCGGGGACCGGGAGTCCCGCGGCCGAAAGCGGCCGGCTCCGGTTCGAACATCGTCCGGCCCGGTGTTTCGCGGATCGGGTGGTTCCCGAGCGCGGGAGTAGCCCAGTCGCATTACGTCGGAACCACACTGTCGCCTCGAGCGCCCCCTGCGAGGTCGCGCGGCTGGCATGATCGATGAATAAAGAGTGCAGAATACGGGGACGGTGCGTACGCCGTCCCGATAGGGAGCCGCCATGACGCCGACGAGCCAAGGATTTCTGACCCGCGGACTGACTGCCGCCCTCGCCTGCCTGAGCCTCGGCCTGTTGGAATCCGGCCACGCCACGGCCCAGGAGACAGCCGCAACCGCGGCGCCGCCGCCCAGCGCGCCGGCCGACCGCGGCTCGGCCCTCTATGGCCGCCCCGAGGG